>JAWWPV010000987.1:0-8393 GCA_033854775.1 Trebonia sp. | reverse complement strand
GGCTCGACGAGGTCGTCGACCTTGCGCTCGACGACCTTGGCCCGGCCTGGCGTGACATCAGCGTTGAGATCCCCGAGATGCTGCACGCGGTCCGCGCCGACCCCGCCATCCTCGAGCGCGTCGTGGTGAACCTCGCGGAGAACGCGCTTCGCTACTCCCCCGCGGGCAAGGCGCCGCTGATCGCCGCGTCCGCGCTCGGCGACCGGGTCGAGCTCCGGGTCGTCGACCGGGGCTCCGGCATCTCCGACGGCGATAAGGAACGCATGTTCGTCCCGTTCCAGCGACTTGGCGATACGGACAATACAACCGGCGTCGGGCTCGGTCTCGCGCTGTCCCGCGGGCTGACCGAGGCCATGGGCGGCACGCTCACCGCCGACGACACGCCCGGCGGCGGCCTGACGATGACGGTAAGCCTCCCGGCGGCCCCTGGTGACTAGGGCCACCCGGGCCTGGCGCGAACATGTGGGATGCAAAAGGCCCCCACAGGGGCCATTTGCATCCCACATCTTGGCGAGGAGTTCGGCTCAAAGCATTCGGCGGTGCATGAGGGGACGCGAGACGTGACACGGGTGCTTGTTGTTGACGATGAGCCGCAGATCCTGCGGGCGCTGCGGATCAACCTGCGGGCGCGGCGGTACGAGGTGACGACCGCGGCGAACGGGACGCAGGCGCTTGACGAGGCGGCCGCGCACCCGCCTGACCTGGTCATCCTCGACCTTGGGCTGCCCGACATGGACGGCGTCGACGTGATCGGCGGGCTGCGCGGCTGGACCGCCGTGCCGATCATCGTGCTGTCGGGACGGGCCGATTCGAACGACAAGGTGGAGGCGCTGGACGCCGGGGCCGACGACTACGTGACGAAGCCGTTCGGCATGGACGAGCTGCTCGCCCGGATGCGCGCCGCCGTCCGGCGCACGCCCGGCGCCGAGGCGCCGCCCCGCGTTCAGCTCGGCGACCTGACCATCGACCTCGCCGCGAAGCGGGTCATCCGCCTGTCGCCCTCGGGTGCCCAGGTGCCTGCGCCCCGGCAGTCAGCCAGCGAGCCGCCGTCCGGCATGGCACTGGAGACCGCCCCCCGCCTCGCGGAAGCTGAGTTGGGCGAGGGAGAAAGCCGCATCCGTTCGGAAGAAATATCGGCGGCCAGCGCGGCGGACCCGCAGCCGGAGGGCGACATCAGGCTGACGCCGACCGAGTGGCACCTGCTCGAGGTGCTGCTGCGGAACCCGGGCAAGCTGCTCAGCCACCGGCAGCTGCTGAACGACGTGTGGGGCCCCGGGTACGACAACGCGGGCGGCAACCTGCGGCTTTACATGGCGCAGCTGCGCCGCAAGCTGGAACGGGACCCGGCGCGGCCGCGCTGGCTGATCACCGAGCCCGGCATGGGGTACCGCTACCAGCCGCCGGACCCGGGCGAGCGGTAAGCAACGGGGGAATCAGAGATTGTGTAGAAGTGAACGCTGCACAACTGCGGGCATAGTGTTACTTATCGTTCACCTAATGTTTGGCAACTGCACGCTCTCGGGGACCTTCGGAACTTCCTAAGAGAGCTTTACGGTCGCAGTTGTGAGTAACGACACTGTGCTGGTCCTGGTGGTCATCACGGCCCTGGCCTTTGACTTCACCAACGGATTCCACGACACGGGGAACGCGATGGCGACGTCCATCGCAACGGGGGCGCTTGGGCCGCGGACAGCGGTGGCGATCTCCGGAGTGCTGAATTTCGTGGGGGCGTTCCTCTCCCTCGCCGTCGCGGCCACCATCGCGAGCGGCCTCGTAGACACCGGCAAGGTGACTCTGACCGTCGTCGCGGCGGGCCTCGCAGGCGGGATCATCTGGAACCTCGTGACCTGGCTGTTCGGCATCCCGTCCAGCTCCTCGCACGCGCTGATCGGCGGCGTGATCGGCTCCACGATCGCCGCGGCGGGGGGCAGCGCGGTGCTCTGGCACGGGCTCGTCTCCAAGGTCGTCCTGCCGGCGGTCCTCTCCCCGATCATCGCCGGGCTCGTCGCGGCGTGCGGTACCTGGCTGCTGTACCGGATCACCAGGTCGCTGACCGAGGGCGCGCGCAAGCACGGCTTCCGGATCGGGCAGATCGGCTCCGCCTGCGTGGTCTCGCTGGCGCACGGCACCAACGACGCGCAGAAGACCATGGGCGTCATCACCCTGGCGCTGATCGTCAACGGCACGGTGGCCAAGGGGTCGAACGCGCCGGTCTGGGTCATCGTCTGCTGTGCGCTCGCGATCTCCATCGGCACCTACCTCGGCGGCTGGCGGGTCATCCGCACCCTGGGCAAGGGCCTCGTCGAGATCGAGTCGCCGCAGGGCATGGCCGCCGAGTCCGCCTCGGCCGCCGTCATCCTGCTGTCGAGCAGCTTCGGCTACTCGCTGTCCACCACGCACGTCGCCACCGGGTCGATCATCGGCACCGGCCTCGGCAAGAAGGGCGCCGAAGTCCGCTGGAACGTGGCGGGCCGGATGGCCACTGCCTGGGTGTTCACGCTGCCGTCCGCCGCGCTCGTCGGGGCGGCCGCTTACGGCATCGCCGACGGCGTCGGCGGCACCATCGGCGTCATCGTGGACCTCATCCTGCTGGCCGCGCTCTCCGGGTTCATCTTCTGGCGCTCCCGCGGCACCAAGGTCGACCACAACAACGTAAACGCGGACTGGACCGGCGGGGTCGCCCCCGAGAAGGTCCCCGCCGAGACCGCCGCGGCCTGAGCGCGAAAGAGGCGAATCAACAATGTCCTGGATTAACCTAACCGCGCTCTGGAAGATCGTCGTGTTCGGCCTGATCGCCGGCGCCGGCCTGCCTGCCCTCTTCGCAGGCGGCCTGTACGCGCTGTCGCTCGGCCCGCGCACCGGGAGGGTCGCGACCGCCGGGGCCGACGGCGGGAGCGACTCCGACGCCCTCGTCGGCGGCAGCGTGGTCGGCATGGTGCTCGCCGTCATCGCCTTCCTCATCGTGCTGGCCGCCATCGGCTGGAGCATCTACGAGATCTACACACTCGGCCACCCCGCGCCGGCGAAGAAGTAAGGAACGTAGTGACCATGGCACTCCCCCCCTTGCTCAACAGAATCGTCGACTGGCTCCGCGCCGGGTACCCGGAAGGCGTGCCAGAGCACGATTACATCCCGCTGTTCGCCCTTCTCGGCAGCCAGCTCACCAACGACGAGGTCACCCTCATCGCCAACGAGCTCGCCTTCTCGGTCGACCCTGGGTCGTCCGAGGCCATCAAGAAGGCGATCGGCGCCGTCACCCACACGTCGGTGAGCGACGCCGACATCGCCCGGGTCCGCTCGCACCTCGCGGCGGGCGGCTGGCCGCTGGCCAAGCCATCACAGGACTAGCGCGGCGGTTACCAGGGCAGTTCGCGGCCATCCCTGGTGAAGGTGCCGGTGGGGCCGCCGTTGGGCAAGGTAACCGCCCAGACGACGCTGGCGGCGCCCTGGGCAGCGGACCTCCCGTTGCCCCTGGCGCCGTCCGTCGTTACGGGGCCGGGGCAGACCGAGTTCACCAGGATGCCGTCCCGGTAGAGCTCGCCGGCCAGCGTCCTGGTCAGCGCGTTGAGCGCCGCCTTAGAGACGCTAAAGGCCGGGCGGCCGCCGCTCATCAGGGCGATCGCACCGCTCTCGCTCGACACGTTGACGATGCGCGGCCGCGGACTCGAGCGCAGCAGCGGGAGCAGCGCCTGGATCACCCGCCAGGCGCCGAACAAGTTCACGTCAAGGGCCTCGGCCACCGGGGACAGGTCGGTCGTCCCGCCCATCGCCCACAGGTCGGGCGCGGTCGAGGCATTGTTCACGATCGCGTCCACCCGGCCGTACCGCTCGCGCATCCACCCCGTGAGCTGATCGATGTTCACCGAGTTGTCCACTTCGATGTGGGCCGGGGCGACCCGCTCCCCCTCCGGGTCGAGTTCCTTCGCCGCGAGCTCCGCGCGGCGCAGGTCCCTGGAACCGAGCACGACGGTGTAGCCGAGCGCGGCGAGCTGCCGGCAGACCTCAAGGCCGATGCCGCGGCTCGCGCCGGTGACCACGGCGACCGGACGCTGGGAGCGCGCTGGCATGGTCACCGCCCTTGCCCCGCGTGGGAACCCATGCCGCCTATCTTGCCACCCGCAGCCGCGGCCTGTGTCTGTGCTTTTACTTAGGTATCGACCGCGTTATCCCTGACGGTATGGCCGACGTTGTCGGCGACGTTATCGCCGACACCCGCCGGCGTCGCGGTGAGCGTCGCCAGCCGGTAGCGCAGGCGGCAAAGCACCACGTTGCTCGTGCCACGGCGGATCGCCCGCTCCAGGATGATGCCGCGCTGGTTGTGCAGAATCCACTCCCACGGCTTGGACGGCTCCACCTCGGGGATCAGCACGACCAGGCGGTGGTACCGGTCGTCTGCCTCGACCGACCGCAGGTAGTGGACGATCGGCTTGGCGAGCGACCGGTGGCCGGAGCGGAGCGTGAGCAGCGGCACCTCGGGCTGCCAGGCTTCCCACTCCGCGCGGAAGTCCACGTCGGGGACGTCGTTCGGGTCATCGGCCTCGTCCGTGTACACGACCGTCACGGCGATCACGTCGTCGCCGAGCGACGTCGCCACCTCGATGCCCTCCGCCGTCAGGCGCGACATGCCGTTCACCGGCACGACCACGAGGGACGGCTCCTTGGGCAGCAGGGGCGGCACCTTGCCGATCTCAAGCTGGGCGCCGATGCGGTCATAGGTCCTCGCGATGAAGAGGAACAGCAGCACGAGCAGCGGGATGAGCAGCGCGACCAGCCACGCGCCCTCGACGAACTTGCTGACCAGCTCGATCACGGTGGCCGCGAAGGTCAGCACCGCCCCGACGCCGTTGATCAGCGCCTTGCGGCGGAAGCCCGGGCCGCGCCCGGCGTACCAGTGGCGCACCATCCCGACCTGGGAGAGCGTGAACCCGACGAACACCCCGACGGCGAACACCGGGACCAGCGCCTGGGTGTTTCCCTGGGCGACGATGAGCAGCAGCGCGGCGGCGCCGGCGAGGAATCCGACGCCGTAGCGGAACACCCGGCGGTCCGCCCGCAGCCCGAACACGTGCGGGAGGAAGTTGTCCCGCGCGAGCAGCCCGAGGAGCACCGGCAGGCCGCCGAAGCTCGTGTTCGCGGCGAGCGCGAGCAGCACCAGCGTGATCAGCTGGATGATGTAGAAGAGCACGCCGTGCCCGATCGCGCCTGCCGTGAGCTGGGCGAGCACCGTGGTGCCAGGCTGCGGCACCGCGTCCCACCGGCGGATGAGCTCACCGAGCCCGAGCAGCATCAGGCCGAGGATGACGCCGAGCGCTACTTCGGTGTGCTGCGCGCGCCGCGCCCTCGGCAGCCGGAACTGCGGCACCGAGTTGGCGATCGCCTCCACGCCGGTCAGCGCCGAGCAGCCCGACGCGAACGACTTCAGCACAAGCAGCACGCCGACGGTGTCCGTCGCCTGGGGCAGCGTGTGGGACAGGGCGACCGCCGGGTGCGCGCGGGTCAGCCCGACGGCGATCACCAGGAAGATCGCGACGATGAACGCGATCGTCGGCACCATGAAGATCCGCGCCGCCTCCGCGATCCCCCACATGTTCGCCGCGGTGATCAGCGCGAGCACCGCCAGGCAGATCCAGACCCGCGCTCCGTACAGCGAGGGGAACGCGGCGGTCAGCGCCTCGACACCGGCCGACACGCCGACGGCGGCGTTCAGCACGTAGTCGACGATCAGCGATGCCGCCGCGACCAGCGAGGGAACCCGGCCGAGGTGCCGCTGGGATACCGCGTACGCGCCGCCGCCGTTCGGGAATGCCTCGATGACCTGGCGGTACGAGAAAATCAGGGCGGCGAGCAGGACGACGATCGCGCCAGTGACCGGCAGGCTGTATCGCAGGGCCGCGGTGCCGGCCGTGACGAGCACGACGAGGATGGCCTCTGGCCCGTAGGCCACGCTTGACAGCGCGTCAAGGGAAAGAGCAGCCAGTCCCCCGAGCGCGGTCAGCCGCTCGCTTTCCCTGTCGCCGCTGGTCACGTTCCAGATTATTCCGAACGAGTGCGGCTGGCTCCCCACCAGGCACCGATATTGACGCGTGTCCCTAACGGTTATCGGGCGCGTTTGGCATGGTCATCGATTTGCCGCCGCGCGGGAGGTGTCCCTGACCCTGGTGTTGAGCAAACTGATAACTGGAGGGAGCTATGAGTAACCAGGTAAGGATTTTGCATGGTGGTGCACCCGGGACTGTGTCCGATGTCCCTGTTTCTAGTGATATGGGCCGGGCCGGGGGGCGCCCGACCATGAAGGACGTCGCCTCCAGGGCCGGGGTCGCGCTGAAGACCGTGTCCCGCGTGGTGAACAGAGAGCCGGGCGTTACGCCGGAGACGACCAAGCGCGTGCTCGGCGCGATCCAGGACCTGGGCTTCCGGCGGAACGAGTCCGCCCGGCTGCTGCGGACCGGGCACACCGCGACGCTCGGCTACATCGCCGACACGTGGACCGACCCGGACCACGCGGCCGTCTACCGCGGGCTTGAGCAGGTCGCGCGGGAGCAGGGTTACCTGCTCTACTCCGGCTCGACAGAGAGCGATCCCGAGCGCGAGGAGCAGCTCGCGCTCGCCATGTGCGCCCGCCGCGTCGACGGGCTCATCATCAGCCCCACGCCGGGCTCGCACGACTACCTCGTCTCCGAGATCGAGGCGGGCGTCGCCACCGTGTTCGTGCTGCACCCGCCGGAGCTCGTGCGCGCGGACGCGGTGCTGCCCGACGAGCGCGGCGGCGCGCGCGTCGCCATCGCGCACCTGGTCAGGCTCGGCCACAGAAAGATCGGGTTCCTCGGCGAGCCCGCCGGGCACCGGTCGCGGGCGCTGCGCGCCGGGTACGCGGAAGCGATGGCGGCGACCGGGCTCGCGGTCGATCCCACGTGGCTGACCCTAGACGCCGCCGGGCTCGCGCACGCGGACGTGACCGCGGTGCTCTGCGCGGACCGGGAGCGAACGCGGGCCGCGCTCCGGGCGCTTGGCCCCAGGAACGTGGCGGTCGTCGGTTTCGGCGACTTCGACCTCGCCGACCTGCTCGCGCCGCCCGTCACCGTGGTGAGCTACGACCCGGAACTGATCGGCCGCACGGCAGGCGAACTGCTCCTGCGCCGGCTGGCCGGGGACCAGGCACCGCCCCGCCGGGTCGAGGTCCCGGTCAGGTTGATCGCCAGGTGAAGTTAGCCGACGAGCAGCACGCCGATGATCGCGGCCAGGATGGCGGCGATGACCACGACGACCGCAAGCATGCCGATCTTGGACCCGGAGGCCTTCATCTGCCAAGCGGGCGGGAGGTCCTCGCTTCGGTCCTTAAAGGCCTGGAAGCGTGCCGTCTCCGCGCCGATGTCACTGTCAGTTTCAGGCATGTGCCGACCCTACCCCGTTATGGGGAGGTATGCGGGGCAATCGAATCGGCCCGTTCCACCAGTCTCGATAGCACGATGACACTCCGGGTACGCTGCACAAACGGTTCGGCGGCGATTCGCTCAACGACCTGCTCGAAATGCCTGATATCCGAGGCCCTGATGTGGACGAGCGCGTCCGCGTCGCCGGTGACCGTGCAGGCGTCGGTCACCTCAGGATGACGCCGGACGGCCGCGCCGATCTCCTCCGGCGTGGTCTTCCCGCCGCAGAACAACTCGACATACGCCTCGGTCGTCCAGCCGAGTGCGGCCGGGTCGACCCGCGCGGAGAACCCCGTGATAGCGCCGGACGCGCGCAGCCGGTCCACCCGCCGCTTGACGGCCGGCGCGGACAGGCCGACCTCGTTGCCGATCACCGCGTAGCTAGCACGGGCATCCCTGATCAGCGCGGTAACGATCCGCGCATCAATCTCATCCAGGCTCATCGGTCACCATCATGACACCTGAAAGTGGCGGCAGACGCCTTCACCGGCCGACGACCTAGGGGGTGTCCGCATGGTCGATATTCCTCGCAAATCATGTCGGCAATGAGGGTTATTCACGCCTAGCCATGCGATCGGCGTGGGGGGGCGGCGCGCTGCTGCCGAACCGGGCAAGAGGGGCATACCGCCCGTAAGGCATCCCTGCTGGCGCCGTTAGTGCGGAAACTTTTTTTAGTACGGAGTTTTTCACGCTGTAGGGCCCGTCGGTTTTCGAGTTGTCCGTCCGGGGCATGTCGCGGTGCCGCGGGCCGTTGGTTCCGCGTCTTGTCTTTGCCTCGGGCGGGTTCTCGGGTGCTGTTGACCGCTGTGATCGCGGGTCATCCGGGCGGCGGCCCGGGAAGGCCGGCCGGTTCGCCCGTTATGCCCCGGTTTCCCGGTGCTGCGGCCCGGCTGTTTCCGTGATCGCGGGTCATCGGGGGCGGATATCGCCACTTTTGACCCGCAGTAATCTAGCAGGCGCACT
>JAWWPV010000986.1:0-9899 GCA_033854775.1 Trebonia sp. | reverse complement strand
CTCACGGCCGAAGGGCGCGTGACGCTGATCGATGGCCTGCTCGCCGCGGCTGTTTTGGCCGGCCTGGTCCTCAACACCGCACTCGGCTGGTGGCAGGCCGACCCGGCGGCTGGCTACGTGCTCGTGTACTACGCTGCCCGCGAGGTCCGGGAGATCTTCGCCGGCGGCCACTGACCGCAGGCGAGGGCCTTCACCGAACCAGTCGGGCAGGAGGATAAAGGGGCTGGCTCCGGCGCTTGTCAGCTTGCCGCGTCCCGCGCTGGCCGCACTGGCCGGAAGCGAGCGCGAGTACATCCGCGACCGCGCGCCCTGGAAGGCCACGAGTCGGCCCGCGCCCGGGGCGAGTCGATCGGCCGCGCGGTCGTCACCGCCGAAGGGCCCCGTACTGGAACACGCAAGGGCCTTGTCCGCCGCCCCGGACGGGAACATCCACATCCTGACGCGGCAATTCACCGAGCACATCGTGAGCCCGCTGTTCGACTTCCTGCTTGAACAGGTCGCCGTGGCGGGGAGCCTGCTCTACATCCTGGGACGCCATGTCCGCCGCGTGGAATGGTTCGACCGCGACGACCTCTACGCCCGCGCGATGCAAGACACCCGCAAGACCGAAGAGGTCTACGACACCGACCTCCGGCGCTTCCTGTTCAGCGAGGGCATCAGCATGCCCTTCTCCCAGGCCAGATCCGCATCCGGCCTGTCCGACGTGCTGGCCGACCTCGACACCGAGGACCCGCTCGTCTGCGAGATGAAGATCTTCGATGCCGCGAGCCGCGGCAAGCGCCACCTCGCCTCCGGCGCCAACCAGGTCCTCCAGTACGCCACCGACTACGGCAAGCAGGCCGGCTACCTGGTCATCACCAACCTCTCCGGAAGGCCGCTCGACCTCCCCAGCGAGGAAACCTCCAAAACCTGGCCGCCCCGCATCACCGTTGCCGGAGTCCGCGTCTACCTCATCGCGGTCCGCGCCCTTCCCACCCTGCCCGCCAGCAAGCAGGGCAAGCCAGCGCCCGTCACCATCACCTATGACGACCTGATCGACCTTGACGCTGCAGACGAGGGTTCCTGAACCGCCGCAGAGCATGCGTCCCAGCCCGTCAGCCGGTGCCGCATACGAGACAGAATCGGTAATCTCGGACTTCCAGAGGCGGCTCGCCGGAGCCCTGAATCTTGAGAGGCCATGATGACGGCAGCGATCATCGGTCTCATCGGAGCCGTGTTCGGGGCAGTGGCTGCGATGGCCGGGTCTGCTTTGTCCGATCGGAGGCAGATGCGCCAGGAAGACATCCGGTGGCGCCGCGATCAGCGAGTGGCCGCCTACGAGGGAGCACTCCGCCATCTTCTGCGCGCTGCGAACATGCGCTCGCGGTTTCTCGCCGACGGCGGCACCGTCATCACCCAAGAGGACCAGCGAGAATGGTTCGGGGACCTGGCCGAAGCACAGTTCTGGCTGCATGCGCTGATCGGCCGCTGCGAATCCGCGCAGTCGGCACGCCTTGAAGACACCGCGCAGAAACTGGACGACGCGATCAGTTCCATGAACGCCGGACGCGGGCTTGCGAAAAAGCCAGGCGATGTCATCAAGGCACTGGACGAAGCCGTCGCTGCCGTCTCGAAGTGCTCTCAGCTCTACATGAGCCCCGGAGCCACCGTCGGCTCGGACTCCGCGGCCGTTTCCGGCCCGGTTAAGGCTGATACTTAGCGAGACTTGCTCATCAGCTCGCTGATGGCAGGAAGGCTTGAAAGGTGAAGGGACCAGACGAGCAGGGAGGCCCTGTGACCCCAAGGAGCCCCATGCCCCGCAGCGACCAGGAGTACGTGTTCGACACGAAGCACGACCGCTACCCCGTCGCAGCCCACCTCATCCTCACCGGCCCCGACGGCCGCGTCCTGCTCATGCGCCGCGCCGGCTCCGGATACGGCGACGGCCAGCTCGCCCTGCCCGCCGGCCACGTCGACCGCGGCGAGACCGCCACCGAATCCATCACCCGCGAGGTCAAGGAAGAACTCGGCATCACCCCGGCCGGCAGCGAGCCCGCCGGGGTGATGTTCCGGATGTCCACCGAGCCGCGCGTCGACTTTTTCTTCACCGCCTCAGCGTGGGACGGTACGCCCGACCGGGCGATCTGGCTGGCGGCCGGGTTCGACGATCGTGACGCGTTGAGGTGGCCGCGCTTAAATGTCGCGTCCCATGGCGGCTGCGGCGGCGGGGATGCTGACATAGTCGCGCAGGCGGATGATCTGCCCGTTGCGGGCGGTGAGCACGACGATGTTGGGAAGCGCGAACTCGCCGGTGGATGCGCTGGTCCCGAGGACTTCCTGCTCGACGATGATCGTTTCCGGGTCGCCGGTGTCGTAGATGGCATGGGTACGGTAACGCTCGTACTTCAGCCCGTAGGCCTGCCACCCTGCGGCCATGAAGCTCACGATTTCGTCCCGGCCCTCAAGCCGAGACGGCAGGCCCGGGGGCGAGAACGGGAACTCGTGGACCGCGTCAGCTGCGTGCAACTGACTCATGTCATCGGCCGACTGGCTGATAGCGGCCTGGCGGAAACGCTCCAGGACCTCACGCGCGCCGGATTGCCGCCCGCCGAGCGCCGCCCGCCTGGCCGTCACCTTGCGGTAGCTGATCTTCCAGCCGCCCGGCTGGCGCGTGACGACGTCGTCGTAGACGACACTGCCGGCCGTTCCGTCGGCCTGAATGCCGATTCCCTTGGACTGGACCCGCGCCGAGCGTGCGTCGACCGCACTGATCACGATGTTAGTGACGTGATGACCGACCGGGTTGGCATCGCCCAGCGCGAGCGCGGCCTCACGCACATCCGCAGTCCCCTGCAGCGGGCCGAGGCCGAAGTCGCTCAGGTCGTAAGTGACATCCGGGGTGAACAGCTCACCCGCCTCGTCCAGCTTTCCGGCGTCCGTGAGGTGGCCGTGGAGATTGATCAGGTCGTTAATGTCGGTCCGGTCTTGTTCCGGCAGTTCCATCGGGTCGGTCCTCCGTGCGCTGGGGGCGTCACGCCCGTAACATGAGGCATGGTCCGGTTAGGTGGACACGGTACCGGACTGTGTCCCCGGTTAGCAAGGGCGTGGTGATTGCGCTGGCAGGTCACGATTCGCGGTCGCATGCCGGGTATCCGAGGCGCGCGGACGCCCGGCGCAACTACGGGCAGCTGGTCGAGCAGGCGCGGATCGCGTTCGCCGAGTCCGGCGTGGACGCCTCCCTGGACGAGATCGCCCGCCGGGCCGGGGTGGCCAGCGGGACGCTTTACCGGCATTTCCCCACCCGGCTGGACCTCATAGAGTCGGTGCTCGCCGAGCAGATAGCCGAGCTGGCCGACCTCGGCCGCAGGCTGCTGGCAGCCGACGACGACTTCGACGCGCTGGCCACATGGCTCCGTGCCACGCTCAAGCACGCCCTGACCTACAGGGGCCTGTCGGCCGCGGTGATGAACTCGGCACTCGACCGCGGCAACGGCCTGGTATCAGCCTGGCACGCGGAGCTGTTCGAAGTCGGGGCTGCGCTGCTGGCGCGGGCGCGGCAATCAGGCGCAGTCACCCCCGATGCGGACGACGCGGACGTGCTGAAGATGGTCGGCGCTATCGCCTGGGCCGCCCAGGACAGCCTGGACAGCCCCGCTCAAGCCGACCGCCTGCTCGCCCTCCTGATGAACGGGCTACGTCACCCCGGCCGCCCGCGATGACCCCTCGAATCCGTTTCACAACACCTGTTGCACCACAGCCACCACAGAAACAGGGGTGCTGTCAGCGAGAACCGCAAGGGCAACAGCGGCGAACCCCAGAGAATCTGGGCCGAGCCCGCGAACCTGCCTGGCGACACCCTCGAATACGTGACCTCCGCGATCGTCAACGCACTCGCGGGCCATTGGTTCAGCGAGCACGGATGGTAGTGCTGCTAGCTGTCTGCTCGTGTTGTCGACCGCAGCAGCTCGGCCGTGGCCTCCCACAGCCGGCGCTCCCGGCCGGGATCGTTCGCGAAGGGCATGACGTCGCGTTCCTTGTCGATGACCACGAAGTCGCCACCGCGGAGGTGTGCCCAGCGTTCGTCGAGAGTCACCGACGCAAGCGCTGGCCCGGACTTCACCGGCGAGGCAATGCCAGGGAGAGGTAGTCGCTGGAGCGCTCGCCCCATCCGCTGAACCCCGGGGCCATGCTGCCGCCCGAGTCCCGTTCCGGGCATGAACCCGGGCTCGAACACCGTCACGTGGATCCCATCGGGCACGCGGCGCTGCAGCTCGTGGGCGTAGTAAAGGATCGCCAGCTTAGAGTTCGAGTAGGCGACACCCGCAGCCTTCAGGGACGGCGACACATCCGCGGGCTTGGCCATCTCGAGCGGGTCCGCCCACTCAGCCGCCGGGACCATCATGAGACGGCGAACCCAGTTGGCGTAGTACGTGTTGGATCCCAACAGCACGATGCGAGCCGGCTCGGCGAACGAGTCCAGCAGGCCATCGATGAGCTGGGCATGGGCCAGGTAGTTCACGGCGAAGGTGAGCTCGTAACCGTCGGCCGAAGCGCGGCGGGTGTCGACGACCATGAGCCCGGCATTGGCCACCAAGCCCCTCAGGGGACGCACCGCCGCGGACGTGAGGAGGTCCTTCACCGTGGCACCGGCCGCACGTACGTCCGCAAGGCTTGCCAGGTCGCAGCTGATCTCGTGCACCGTCGCCCCGGCGGCGCGAGCCTCGTCGCCGACATCATGGAGCGCCTGTCCAGGTCGGCCGACGAGCAGCAGGTTGGGCTGCTCGCCTGCTGGCCGGTGCGCCATCGCCGTGATCGCCGAGCGGCCGAGGCCTCCGGTGGGGCCGGTGACCAGGACGGTTCCGGAGCCGATCAGGGTCATGCGTTCACCACCCGAGCTCGCCGTCGTCTTCCTGGAACGTGCCGGTAGGGCCGTCCTTGCCGATCGCGGCCATCCGGACGATGTTCCTGGCGCTGATCTCGACCGGCCGGCCGCCGGACTGCGCCCCGCCGAGCTCGGTCGCGGTGTAGCCGGGCTCCACCGCGTTGAACTTCACCTCTGGCACCGCCCGCGCGTACTGGACCGTGAGCATCGAGACGGCCGCCTTGCTCGCGCCGTAGACGATGGCCGCGAACTGCGAGGCCGGCCGCGACGGCTCGTGGTTGGCCCAGAACGAGCCGAGCGCGCTGGAGACGTTCACCACGACGGGGTTTCCCGACTTCCGCAGGAGCGGGAGCGCCGCCTCGGTGACCCGGATGACGCCAACGGCATTCGTGTCGAACACCCGCAGCGCGTCCGGCCCGTTGAGCGCGAGCATCCCGATGCCGGCATTGTTGACCAGGACGTCCAGCCCGCCGTCGGCCTCGATCTGAGCGAGGGCGGCGGCGACCGAGGCGTCGTCGGTCACGTCGAGCTGAACGAAGCGGGCGCCCACCTCTTCGGCCGCCTCACGGCCACGGGCCTCGTCGCGGGCGCTGACGTACACGGTGTGCCCGGCCGCGGCGAGCTGCCTGGCGGTCTCCTTGCCGAGGCCCTTGTTCGCCCCGGTGATCAGTGTGGTTGTCATGCTCCGAGTCTGCGTCGCGCGCACGCCCGCAGGAAGCGGTCCCGTTGTCGTAGGACTGCCAGGGCCACCACAACGCGCGGCGGGTAGCGCAGACTGGATGGGTGAAGTCGTGGGAGTTCGGCCAGGCCGTCCGCCGCTGGCGCGACCGCGCCGCCCCGCAGGCCGCGGGCGTGCCGGTCGGTGGCCGCCGGCGCGCTGCCGGGCTGCGCCGCGAGGAGCTCGCCGGGCTGGCGGGCATCTCGGTTGACTACCTGACCCGGCTGGAGCAGGGACGGGCCACCTCGCCGTCGTCGCAGGTCGTGGAGGCTCTCGCCCGGGCGCTGCGGCTGTCGGACACCGAGCGGGAGCTGCTGTTCCGGCTCGCGGGGCAGGCCGTGCCGGGGCGCGATGTCGTCCCGACGCGCATCACGCCGAGCGTGCAGCGGCTGCTCGACCGGCTCTCGCACACTCCGGTCGCCGTGCGCGACGCCGCGTGCAACCTGATCGTGGCCAACCAGCCTTACGACGCGCTGATGGGCGCGACCACATCCTGGCGCGGGCTCGAGCGCAACGGGGTCTGGCGCAACCTCCTCGGCCTCGGCAACCGCACCGTCCACACGCCCGAGGAGCAGGCCCGCTTCGAATCCCTGCTCGTCGCCGACCTGCGCATGACCGCGGCCCGCTATCCCGCCGACCGCGAGCTCAAGCGGCTGATCGCCGAGCTGACCTCGCACAGCCCGCGCTTCGTCGAGCTGTGGGAGTCGGGCGAGGTCGGCTCGCCCCAGGATCAGTCCCGGCACAAGATCGTCGACCACCCCGACGTCGGGCTCATCACACTCGACTGCGACGCCCTCATCGTCGCCGGCGACGACCTGCGGATCACGGTCTACACCGCCGAACCCGGCACCGAGGACGCCGAACGGCTCGCGCTCGCCGTCGTCCTCGGCACACAGGCGCTCATCGACGGCTGAGCGCTGCCGGCCCATCGGTCGGTGAACCGCTAGTGCTTCCAGATCGGCACCGTCGCCTTCAGCTCGTCGATCAGCGCGTGGCAGGCGTGGAAGGCCTCCGTCCGGTGCGCGCAGGACACGCCGATGACGACCGCCAGGTCCCCCACGTCCAGGTCGCCGACCGGGCGCCGTTAAGACCATCCTCCCCCGGGCTGGGGAGGGCGAGCCCGCATGCCCGTTGGTGGCACTGACCCCGTCACGGACCATGGGCAGCCCTCCCCGGCCCCGGCTTCTTCTCGCAAGCCCGGTTGAACGCTGTCGGAGCAGGCCGCCACGGCCGAGCCCGCTTGAGCTACGTAGGGAAGAGAAGCAGCCGGGGCGCCAGGCCCGCCACCCTCGCGCCCGTCAGGCGCTGCGGGCCTCAGTCATGCCCGCACGGCACGTCCCGTCCGCGACCCCACAGGCCACGCCCCATCGCGGCAGCCACTCAAAGCCCTACAACACCGCAAGTCTCGTCAATAACGCCACCCAACTTGACAGAAGCCCTGACCGCCTGCTTCGCGCCATGATCATTCGTGCGGGCAGTCACTGAGATTTTTCTCGGGGCGTGGTAAGAGCCCGGCATGCGCGGACGCTGATAGGCGGACAGCAAAAGGTGGCCGACAGGCCTGACGACAACCGCAGGGAGATCCCAGATGACCGCCGAGTCCGTGATCACCGACCGCGTCGCCGAGATGCACGCCGCGATGGCCAAGGAGCCGCCGAACGAGGTGATGGGGGCATTCAGGCGGGAACAGGCCGCGCTGGCCGCCGCGGGCTCGCCGGCCGGGGTTGCCCGGCCCGGCACCCAGCTCGCAGATGCTGGACTGCTTGACGCGCACGGGGCGCCGACCAGCCTGTACAAAGCGGCGGGCGACCACTCCGCGGTGCTGGTGTTCTACCGCGGTGTCTGGTGCCCGTACTGCAACGTGGCCCTGGCCGCCTACCAGCAGCACCTGCTGCCGGCGCTGACCGAACGCGGCGTCCGGCTGGCAGCGGTCAGCCCGCAGGCTCCCGACGGGTCGCTGTCCATGCAGGAAAAGCACGACCTGGGCTTCACCGTGCTGTCCGACCCCGGCAACGGCATCGCCCGCACCCTGGGCATATTGAGCCAGCCGTCGGATGAGGCCCGCGCCGCGCAGCTGGAACTGGGCCTCGACCTGACGGCCGTCAACGCAGACGGCACCACTGGCGTGCCCATGCCGACCGTAGCGATCCTCGACGCCGACCACGTCCTGCGGTGGATCGACGTGCACCCCGACTACAGCACCCGCACCGAGCCGGCCCAGGTCATCCGCGCACTCGACCAGCTCGGCATCTGACCAGAGCGACATCTCAACACACGGGAAAGGACAGCAGGCAATGACGGTTCGACTGGGAATTCTCGCGCAGCTGGAGGCAGCGCCCGGCAAGGGCGCGGAACTGGCCGCGTTCCTGCAGGCAGGCCGCGAGCTCGCGGTGGCCGAGCAGGGCACCGTGACCTGGTATGCGTTCCAGATCAGTGACACCCGCTACGGCATCTTCGACACCTTCGAGACCGACGACGCACGCCAGGCCCACCTGAACGGCGAGATCCCGGCAGCACTCGGCCAGGTCGCTCCCGACCTGCTCGCCAGCCCACCGGACATCCGCACAGTCGACATCATCGCGGTCAAGTAAGCGCACCACCCGTCGGCTTCGGCCTGACCGAGCTACCTGGCTTGCCGCGTCTGTGCCTGCAGGCCGCGTCTCTCTGTCTTCCGTGAACGGAGTATCTAGGCATATGTCTCGTCCTATCCGGATCGGTGTCCAGTTGTGGCCTGGCGGGACGCCCGGTTACGCCTCCTGGCGTGACGCGGTGCTGCGCGCCGAGGACCTGGGGGCCGATATCGTGTTCGGCTACGACCATTTTCATAAGCCGTTCGTCCAGCGGACCAGCGAAGGGCCCAGGCTGCTGCCTGAACAGGCTGACGTGAACAACTTCGAGGCCTGGACTGCGCTTGCCTCCTGGGCGGAGATCACCACCAGCGCCGAAATCGGCACGCTGGTGACCGGGATGGGATACCGGAACCCTGACCTGCTGGCAGACATGGCGCGGACTGTCGACCATATCTCGGGCGGGCGGCTGATCCTAGGGGTGGGCGCAGGGTGGTACGAGAAGGATTACACGGTCTACGGGTACGGCTACGGCACCGTGAAATCACGGATGGACCTGTTCGCCGAGGGGCTTGAACGCATCAGCAGCCGGCTGAAGCTGCTTAAACCACAACCTGTCCGGGACATACCGATCCTTGTGGGCGGCGCCGGCGAGAAGAAAACCCTCCCGCTAGTGGGCCGCTACGCCTCCATCTGGCACAGTTCTCTGGATCTGGAGACCTTCCGTCGCAAGAACGATCTTGTCCGTAAGTACGCAGCCGAAGCGGGCCGGGACGAGACCCTCATTGAACGCGCTATCACCTGGCCGGGCGACGGCGCTTCCGCTGACTCTTATGCCGGTGAGGGCGTAACGCTGTTCACGACGGAGATTCACCCAACGGACCAGGGCTATGACCTGTCCCCCCTGCAGGGGCTTCTGGCCTGGCGCGGCCAGCGGGATTCTCTCTAGCCAGCCCGAGGTAATGCGAGCCTACAGAGAGTCGTGTGCCTCATCAGCCTGCCACCGACGGTACAGCCTGATGAATTCGCCTCGCATGCGCGGAGTGAGGTCATCGGGCGTGATGCTTCCGGCCAGCGTGATGACAGCGCGTATCTGGGCGAGGTATTCGGGGCAGTCAGGGCAGCGCGTGAGGTGCGCTTCGAACCGGCGGCGCTGCGTCCGTGACGAGCTCGACCGCCTGCCGGCAGACCAGACTCTGACGGGGCCTGAGCCTCAGGCGGGTCATCGGATGCTCCCGAACTCGGACCCGATGACCTGGCGCAGCTTAAATAGTTGTACGACTGATCAACTAAAGGGGGGCCTGATGCGGATCGCGGTGATGGGCACCGGCGGTGTGGGCGGCTACTTCGGCGCCCGGCTGGCTAGCGCTGGGCATGAGGTGGCGTTCGTGGCCCGCGGGCGGCAGCTCGAGGCGCTGCGCGCTAAGGGACTGCGCGTAGAGAGCCCGCTCGGCGACCTGCACCTCCCCGCCGTCGAGGTCACCGACCAGCCGGCCGAGATCGGCCCCGTCGACCTCGTGCTGTTCACGGTGAAGCTGTGGGACACGCTTGAGGCGGCCGAGTCCGTCAAGCCGCTACTGGGGGGAAATTCCGCGGTGGTTTCGTTCCAGAACGGCGTGGTGAAGGACGACATCCTGCGGGACTCGCTCGGGGCCGGGCACGTCATCGGTGGCGTCACCTACATCGCCGCGACCATCGCCGAGCCGGGGGTCATCCGTCACTCCGGCACCCTGCAGAAGCTGGTGTTCGGCGA
>JAWWPV010000985.1:0-4431 GCA_033854775.1 Trebonia sp. | reverse complement strand
TGCTGAGGTCATTGCCGATGCTCCGCTGGTGCTCGAGGAACTCTATCGTCACCACCGCGCAGATGGTGTGGCTGCCACCGTCCTCTGGTCCTGTGTTGCAGCAGCCGTCCCGGTAGAAGCCGGTGAGCGGGTCAGTTCCACATGGCTCAAGCTCGCCGCCGAGCACATTCCGGTCTCCCATCCCAGAAGTATCAACAGCAGCGGCCCGCGTCCGCAACCCTCAGCGGCCGAACATCGGCGCCGGACACCAGCAATTCACATAATCGCGCTCAGCACCGCGAGCGTAAACGTGGCGATCGCCGCGAAACCATGAGCGATCGGAACGAGCACCGCCGGATTCGGCCGGATCAGATGATTCCGAGACGCGGGGACGGGCTCCGTCAGGAGCCGGGCGATCAACTCGTCGGTGACCACAAATTCCGGGTAATCGGACGGCTTGGGCGCGTCCCGTGCCGCGGGCTCCCGCCTCTCCCCTGGCTTGCGCGCCGGGTAGGGCGTCCAGAGCGTCACGGTGCACAGCCCGAGGCCCACCGCCACCATCAGCAGGGCGACGGCCGCCCAGGCGAGCGGACGGGCGCCGGAGGCAACGAAGGCGGCCCAGCCAAGCAGGCCGGTGAGGGCCGCCGCCGCGTGCCCGAAGATCAATGGCGGCGGCAACCCGCCCGCCTTGGCGCGCTCGCTGCGCAGCCCGCCGCGCGCGAGCCAGGTGCGGAGCATGAAGGCACCCAGGCTCGCGGTGACGAGCCAGCTGATGAGGGTCGCGGCGCGCATGATGAGGTGAAGTGTGCCCGCCATGGAGTCACTTGACAATAGTTAACTGCACCGTTAACTATTGTCGCGTGAGCTACAACGTGGACATGACCGTGGGGACTGTCATCGAGGCCCTGTCCGACCCGACGCGGCGGCGGATCGTGACGTTGCTGAGCGGCGGGCCCAAGCGGGCAGGGGAACTGGCCGCCGAGGTAGGCATGTCGGCCCCGGCGATGAGCCGCCACCTGCGGGTGCTGCTGTCGGCCCTGGTGATCGCGGACGAGCGGCTGGCCGGGGACGCGCGGGCCCGGGTCTTCCGGCTCCGGCCGCAGTCGCTCAAGGCTGTGCAGGCCTGGCTTGACGAGCTCATGCCGGGCCATGAGGGGTCACGGTAGCGTTGATCGCGGACGTTCTACTTCCGCGATGGCGAGGAAGGCGGATTGCGAGGAAGGCGGGGCGGTGGCCAACGTTAGCGGCGCGCACGAGACCAGCCCGACGGCCCGGGCGCTGCTTGCCCTGGAGGCGATCCAGAACGCACCGGGCATCACCGCGCAGCGCCTCGGCGAGCGACTCGGGGTTACCGAGCGCGCCGCCCGCCGCTACGTCACGATCCTGCGCGAGGCGGGACTGCCGATCGAGTCCGTCAGCGGCCCCTACGGCGGCTACCAGGTCGGGCACGGGATGCGGCTGCCGCCGCTCACGTTCAGCGCCGCGGAGGCCGCCGGCCTCGTGATGGCCGTGCTTGAAGGGCACCGGGCCGCCGCCGACCCCGCCGACCCGGTGGGCGGGGCGCTCGCCAAGATCATCCGGGTGCTGCCCGCGCGGGTTTCCGCGCTGGTCCGGCCCATCCGCGACGTCACGGCGAGCGCGGGCATCTCGGATGTTCCGTACGCCCGCGGCGACGACGCGCTCGCCGGGACGCGGGTCAGCCCCGAGCTGACCACCGCGCTGTTCGAGGCGTGCGCGGCCGGGCGGCGGCTGCGGCTGTGCTACCGGCTTGCGAGCCACGCCGGCGCCGATGCCACTACCGACGGGGGCTGGGTCGAGCGGGAGATGGAGGTCGACCCGTGGGCGGTGATCCTGCGGCACAGCCGCTGGTACCTGCTGTGCTGGTCACACACGCGCGCCGCCCGGCGGGTGCTGCGCGTCGACAGGATCGCGTCCGCCGCGCCGCTGCCCGACGCGTTCACGCCGCCGCCCGGCCTCGACCCGCTGCGCGTCCTCGAGGAGCACCTGTCGCAGGGCTGGAAGTTCCCCGTCGACGTGCTGATCGACGCCCCGCCGGCCGAGGTGGCCTGCTGGCTGCCACGCTCGCTCGGCGCGCTGTCTCCGGCCGGTGACGGGCAGACCCGGCTGCTGGCGTCCACGGAAAGCCCTGACTGGTACGCGGGGCGGCTCGCGGTGCTCCCGTACGGATTCCAGGTGACGGAGTCCGCGCCGCTGCGGGACGCCCTCGCCGAACTCGGCCGGCGGCTGCTCGCGGCCGCGGCGGGTCATCCCACGTCAGAAGTCCATGGATTATCCGAACGAATGCGGCTGACTCCCGCCACGCCTTATTACCGGCCACCGCTAATGAGCACCCCAGCAGCACTAACGCACCCCTAACGCGGCACGGGGAATGCCCCGGCGGCCACGCCCGGTTGCCGGTTTACGTGACAACTCTTGGACTGATTGGAAGCGGCCGGATTGGAACCACCGTGGCCAGGCTTGCGGTGGACGCCGGGTACGACGTGGTGCTGAGCAACTCGCGGGGACCGGGGACCCTCGCGGACCTCGTGGCGGAACTCGGCCCCAGGGCCCGGGCGGCTTCCGGGGCGGAGGCCGCCGCGATCGGAGACCTCGTGCTCGTGTCGATCCCGCTGCGCGGGTATCCGTCGCTGCCGGCCCCCTCGTTCGTCGGGAAGATCGTGCTCGATACCGGCAACTACTACCCGGAGCGCGACGGCCGGATCGAGGCGCTTGACTCGGGATCGCTCACCGACAGCGAGCACCTGGCTCAGCACCTCCCGGGCGCACGGGTGGTGAAGGTGTTCAACAACATCTTCTTCAAGCACCTGCAGAACCTGGCACGGCCGGCTGGCGCCGGGTCGTCCGGCACTGGTGACCGAACCTACCTGCCGATCGCCGGGGACGACGCCGGCGCGAAGCTGTCCGTCGTGGAGTTTCTCGACTCGATCGGCTACGGCGCGGACGACGGCGGGCCACTCGCCGACGGCTGGCGGCAGCAGCCGGGGACGCCTGTTTACGGTGCGCCGTACGGCGAGTTCGAGAACGAGAAGGGCGCCCCCGCGGACGCTGCCGTCATCCGCGCCGCCCTCGCCGCCGCGACCAGGATGTAAGGCCTCGCCGCTTATCGCGGCAAGGGCGTGGCTGTGCCGGGGGCGGCAATAGTCGCCGGGGCGGCACCCGGGTAACCCCGGCCGTATACCTGGACGCGCGGGGCGTGCGGGTAGCGTGGGGCCGTGAGCATCTATGACATCCCCGTGAAGACCCTCGCCGGGGAAGACTCCACGCTTGGCGCGCTCGCGGGCAAGACACTGCTCGTGGTGAACGTCGCCTCCAAGTGCGGGCTGACCCCGCAGTACACCGCCCTGGAGGAGCTGCAAGCGCGGCTGTCGCCGCGGGGCTTTTCCGTGGTCGGGTTCCCGTGCAATCAGTTCGGCGGCCAGGAGCCGGGGACGGCCGAGGAGATCGAGCAGTTCTGCTCGACGACCTACGGCGTGACGTTCCCGATGTTCGAGAAGATCGAGGTCAACGGGCCAGGGCGGCACCCCGTCTACGACGAGCTGACCGCCGTGCCCGACGCCGCCGGAGAAGCGGGCGACATCCAGTGGAACTTCGAGAAGTTCGTGATCGGGCCGGACGGGTCGGTCGTGGCGCGGTTCCGGCCGCGCACCGTGCCCGATGACCCGGAGGTGCTGTCCGTCATCGAGTCGAACTTGCCTGCCTGAGGTGACGCCAAGGCGAGCCGGCCCCGGGCGGACACCCGGGGCCGGTTCCTGCATCCGCTGCGCGGCTCGCGCGGGCCACTCGCTGCGGGGCAGCCCTGTTAGCGCAGGCTGACCTGGCCGACGGCCGCGATCTCCTGTCGCTGGGCGGCGAGCGGGGCGGTCTGGGACTGGTTGCATGTACCCCCGTGCGCCCCCGGTGACGGATGCGCGGATTTGGGGCGGAAGAATCTTGCCAGAGACGGTTAGCGGGTCTAACGTCCGCGCCATGACGACGTTTGTTCTGGTGCACGGGGCGTGGGGCGGGTCGTACGGGTTCAAGTACGTGCGCGGGCCGCTGCGCGCGGCCGGGCACGAGGTCTTCACCCCGTCCCTGACCGGCATCGGTGAACGCGCGCACCTGGCCTCGCCGCAGGTCAACCTGACCACGCACGTGACCGACGTGGTCAACACGATCCTCTACGAGGACCTGACCGATGTCGTGCTGCTCGGCTACTCCTACGGCGGCATGGTGGTTACCGGGGCGCTTGAGTACGTCGCGGACCGGGTCGCGCACCTCGTCTACCTGGACGCGTTCAAGCCCACTGACGGGCAGTCGCTGCGCGAGCTCAGCGGAGCGCCCTACAAGGACCCGGCGATCGGGCCCGGCGGGCGGTGGCTGGTCGAGCCGCTGCGCCGGCCGCTTGAGGACGAGTCACAGGTCGACTGGTTCAGCGCGCGGCGGTCCTTTCAC
>JAWWPV010000984.1:0-4741 GCA_033854775.1 Trebonia sp. | reverse complement strand
GCGGCGCAGGCTGCACGGGTCCGGGCTGTGGCGCTAGGATTCCGCTATTCGGAACTTGGATACCCACTATTCCGTCTTGTGCCGAGCTGGGCTAGGATTTGACCGGCCGGGCTTCCTGGCGCAACGGCGTTCAGGTCCTTCCAGCCCAGCCGCGGAACCGCCGGTTACGGAACCACGGGGCCGGCCATCGCCGGGCCGCCCGCTGGCGAACGGAAAGGTGCTGATACGTGAAGATCGATGTCCATGGGCATGTCACGGCCCCCGACAGCCTGTACGTGTACAAGGCAGGCCTCGTCTCGCATCGCGGCGCGCACGGTCGCGGCGACGCGGCGCTGACGGCGGAGGCAGCGAACGCGGTACTGGACGCGCCGAACCGGAGCTTCGGCGGCATCTCCCACCGCCAGCACCTGGACAACTCGGGCGTTGACTACCAGCTGATCTCGCCGCGGCCGTACCAGATGATGCACAGTGAGTCGCCCGCGAAGATTGTCCAGTGGTTCGCCGAGGAGACGAACCAGGCGATCGCGCTGTCCTGCCAGGTCGAGCCGCGGTTCAAGGGCGTCGCCGGGCTGCCGCAGACGATGGAGACCTCCCCCGCCGCGTGGATGAACGAACTGCGCCGCTGCGTCAGCGAGTACGGCTTCGTGGGCGCGATGCTCAACCCCGACCCGTACGAGGGGCTCCAGCAGCCGCCCGCGCTTGGTGACCGCTTCTGGTACCCGGTGTGGGAGGCGCTGTGTGAGCTCGACGTCCCGGCGCTGATCCACTCCGCCGGCTGCCGGCCGCCGGCCCGCGAGACGTACTCGCTGCACTTCATCCAGGAGGAGACGCTGGCCGTCACCGGCCTGCTTCAGTCCAGCGTGTTCAAGGACTTCCCCGACCTGAAGATCATCGTCTCGCACGGCGGCGGCGCGGTCCCCTACCAGCGCGGGCGCTTCTACCCCGGCGCCTTCCGGCAGGGCACCACCTACCAGGAGATCCTGCGCAACCTCTACTACGACACCTGCCTGTACACGCAGGACTCGATCGAGCTGCTGATCAAGGCGGTCGGCGCCGACCGCTGCCTGTTCGGGACGGAAAAGCCAGGCACCGGCTCGGTGAAGGACCCGGCGACGGGCCGCTGGGTGGATGACATCCACCTGCTGATCGATGACATCGAATGGCTCGACGAGACCGAGCGGGACCAGATCTTCGCGGGCAACGCCCAGCAGCTGTTCAAGCTGTGAGACCCCTCGCGGGGAAAGCAGGCTCGGTGCCGGTGGGCGCTTATTGCGCCCACCGGTATGACTTCGCCTTATAATTCCGCTGTGGAGAACGATAGCGCCCAGCCGCAGGCCTACATCGCGTCGATCGACCACGCGCTGCGGCTGCTGCTCATGCTTAAGGTTCAGCCGCGCATCCGGGTCGCGGACGCGGCCGACGAACTGGGCGTCGCCCGCTCCACCGCCCACCGCGTGCTCGGCATGCTCGTGTACCGTGGCTTCGCCATCCAGGACCCGGGCAGCCGGGCGTACCGGGCCGGGCCTGTCCTGGTTGAGGTCGGCATGGGCGCGCTCGCCCAGCTGGACGTGCGCCAGCGGGCCCGGCCGTACCTGGAACGCGTGGCCGCGCAGACCGGCGAGACGACCAGCCTCCAGATACTCGACGGCACCCAGGCGCGGTTCGTCGACTCGGTCGAGTCCGTTAATGCCGTGCGCGTCGGCTCGCGCGCCGGCGTGTCCCTTCCCGCGCACGTCGCCTCGGGCGGGAAGGCGATGCTCGCCTGCATGTCCGACCGCGCGCTGCTGACGCTCTACCTGTCCGAGGAGCTCGGGTCGCCGCTTACCCCGGCGACCATCACGAGCCGTACGGCGCTGCTCGCGGAGCTCGCCACGATCCGCGAGCAGGGCTACGCCGTCAACCACGGCGAGAGCGCGTCCGGGCTCGTCGCGGTCGGCGCGGCCATCCGCGGCAGCGACCGGGTGCCGGTGGCCGCCGTGACGACGGCGGCCCCGGTCACCCGGGTGGACCCGGCCAAGGTGCAGGAAATCGCGAGGGCGCTCCAAGAGGCCGCCCGCGAGATCGAGCAGCACCTGTCGAGCCCGGCGAACGCGCGCGCCTGAGGCCTCAGGCCCAGGTCAAGAAGCCCATCGCGTTGCCGGTGCCCGCCTCGGAGCGGTAGCACGGCTGGTAGTCGACCAGCTCGCCGGCCAGCCCCGCCATGCGGGCGGCGGTGCCCGCCACGATCCAGCTGCGCAACTCGGACGTCCCTGAGCGGAGCACCTCATCGGTGAGCGAGGCGAGGAACGCGCGGTCGCCGGCGAGCAGCGCGTCGAGGAACTGGCGGTCAAGCTCCTCGTCCACCACGAAGTGACTCAGGCCCCCGGAGGCGACCACCCCGACCCGCAGGTCCTCCGGGTAGGAAGAGATCGCCTCGCCGAGTGCGACGCCGAAGTCGTAGCACCGTGCGGCCGACGGCGGGTTGGGCTCCCAGAACGTGTTGACGAACACCGGGACCACGGGGATCTCGTAGTCGCCGCCGAGGATCTGCTGGTAGATGAAGCCCCAGCCGTGCGGGATGCTTGAGTTCTCGAACCGGCCTGCCGGGAGCCGCAGCGACGCGCCCGGGTCGAAGCCCGCGTTGCTCGTCTCCTTCAGCAGGTGCCTGGCCAGGGCCGGGTGGCACGCGCGGACCGTGCTGACCGCGGGCTGGTTCGCGACCTCCGCGATGGCCAGCCCCGGCGGCATCGCGACAAGCTGCTCTCTGGTGTAGGGCTCATGATCGACCGTTTCGCCCCAGTAGAAAGCGAACTGCGGCATCAGCTCGTCGTCGAAGATCTCCTTGTGGTCGCTGCTCACCACGACGAGCACGTCGAGGGCGGCGGCCTTCACCCTGCGCCCGAGCTCGTCGATGGCGGCACGGCAGGCCGCGTGCCTGGCCTGCCTGACCTCAAGAGCGCACTCGTCGCTGAAGTCGCGGCCGCGGGCGGCGCGCATGCCGTCGAAATCGTAGCTCTTGCCGCGGTAGATCAGCTCCTTGTTGCGGCGGTCGGCCCGGGCCCGCTGTTCCCACTCCGCCGGCGGCGTGTTCAGCAGCGGGCCGTGCGAGGTGCCGACTCCCATCGCTAGCTGTGCCATGAGCTCACCCTTCTTTAGTTTCGTCTTCTTCCCCGTGTGCCGTTGGCCTGCTTAGCCCCACGTGGCCCTGGCGACCGCGGCGACGAGCTCAAGCTTGCGCGCCTGCTGCTCCGGCGTGATCGGGTTGCCGGACGCGACAGAGGCGAACCCGCACTGGGTGCTGAGCGCCAGCTCGTCAAGCGGCTTGACGGTGACCGCCTCGGCGATCCGCTCCCGCACCGCCGACTCGTCTTCCAGGTCACCCGACTTGGTGGTCAGCAGGCCGAGCACCGCGACCACGCCGGACGGCACGTCGGCGAGGGGGCCGAACGCCCCGGCCCGCTCGGTGTCGTACTCGAGCAGCAGCCGGTCCACTTCCAGCTGCGGGAACAGCTGGGCGGAGATGGCGCCGTACCCGCCCGTGGAGTGCCAGCGGCCGCCTGGCGCGTTGCCTCGGCAGACGTGCAGGGCCCTGGTGACCCCGCTAAGGCCGGCGAACAGCGAGCTGTCGAGGGCGGCGTCGAAGGCGATCTGCGCGTCGACGTCCACGCCGGCCGCCGCTAGCCGTGCCCGGTTGTCCGGGTCGCACAGCGACCCGTAGTTGGGCGCGTCGAGCTGGATGTAGTCGCAGCCAAGCTCAACCACCTGGTCGACCACCTCGCGCAGCGCGTCCCTGATCTCCGTGAGGTACTCCTCGGCGCTCGCGTAGACGGCACCGGACACCTCTTGCCACCAGTACCGGCGGTGGTAGCTGGGGGCGGGCAGCGTGAACTTCGTCCGCGTCCCCGCGTGCTTGGCGAGGAAGGCGTACTGTGCCGACCGGTCGCCACGCCGCGTGGCACCTGAGACGCGCCTTGCGACGGTGTCGTAGGCCGCCGCGTGGCCGCCGGCCGGGGTGTTCTCACCGCCGCGCCAGCGGAGGCCCCCGGTGTTGCCGGCGATCTTGTCGAAGCAGTCGAGAAAGTCCGGGGTGTCCGCCCAGTTTGAGCGGCGCAGCTCGCCGTCGGTGATGACGTCGACCCCGGCATCCTGCTGGAGCTTGATGGCGTCGAGCACGGCCGCGTCGAGCACAGGGTCGTCAAGCACGGGGGCGTCGCCTGGGCCGCGGGACGCCGCGGCGCGCAGGGCGTCCGGCGAGCGCAGCAGGCTGCCGACGGTCTCGGCCCGAGTCTGGGCGTCGCGTGGGTTCATGTCAAACCTCCGGGGGGGTTGGGGGCGCTAGTGCTTCGGCGTCCAGGGGGTCTTGTCATGCACCCCCTCCTGGTACGTGGCGACGATCTCGCCGCCGCCGGGCGTGAAGTGGGTGTCGCGCAGGGCCCAGCTGCGGTCGACCGGCGGAAGATACATGATCTCCCATGGGTTGCGCGGCGTGCTCGGCAGGTCGTTGACCCGGCGCAGGTAGGCGAGGAAATCAGCGAACCGCGGGTCACAAGGCGGGATAACCTCAGGCTCCAGCCGCAGGTCAAGCCAGCAGGGGAGAACGGCGACCCGGCTGATCCTGCCGCCCTCGATGGTGAGCTTGGCGATCATCGTCAGCTGCGCGTCGACCCGGCCGCCCTCGGTGAGCGGCTCGCCGGCGTCGCCGCGGGGCAGCAGGGTCACGTTGCCGAGGCTGTAGAAGATCGGCTTGCCCCGGTAGTACTCG
>JAWWPV010000983.1:0-16422 GCA_033854775.1 Trebonia sp. | reverse complement strand
GATAGAAGGCGTGGTGGCCGCGCGGAAGCAGAAGCAGAAGCGGATGAGCGCAGGTGGTGGAAGACGAGGATTACCAGTTGCGCTATGAGGTCGCCGCGGGAGTCGACGTGGCGAAGTCGATCGTCGCGGTGCTCACCACCACCATGACGAAGGCATCCTTCGTCGACCCCCGGAACGAGCTGCTTCCGCACAACATCGCGGTGCACGCCGACCTGATCACAGCGATCAGGGACCAGGACACCATGAGGCTTCAGAAGCTCCTGAACCTGCACCACCAGGACACTGTCCGCGTCACCTGATCGGGCCCGGAGGACCACCGCGGCGGCACGGCTACCAGGTGGCGGCGAGCCCGGCAACGGTGAGCGCGATGAGCCTTTCCGCCTGCTCGCGCTGACCGGGCTTGCCGACCGATAGCGCGATGCCGGTGACGGCGGCGAGCATGTCAGCCGCATCGACGTCCGCGGAGATCTCGCCACTGGCCCGACCGGCGTCAAGGAGCGTCCCGATGGCCTCGAGCATCATGCGCCGGGTGTCAGAGTAGGGAGTGCCCCCGGAATCCATGACAGCGCGCAGCGCGTCGGCCATGCCGAGCTTGGCGCGGGCATAGTCGAGGAAACGGCTCATCCACTCGCGCAGCGCAGCTGCTGGCGGTGACTCGCTCAGCAGGTCAGGCGCGGACTCGCACAGCCGGGCGAGCTCGTTGCGGTAGGCGGCCTCGATGAGCGCCTCACGGCTGGGGAAGTTGCGGTAGAGCGTCCCGGAGCCGACCCCGGCCTCGGCGGCTATGACATCAAAGTTGACGTCGAGGCCGCGCTCCGCGAACACGCGCACGGCGGTGGTCAGGATCTTGTCCCGGTTGCGCTGCGCGTCAGCCCGGAGGCGCCCCCCGTCGCTACGTGCCATGGGTCACCCTCCCGCGACTTGTAAGTGGAGACGGCCCCACTTATAGTGATCACAGAAGCGGGGACGACTCCACTTAACTATAGGCCCTATCCGCCGACCGGGCCAGGGAAGGACAGCCATGACTCCAGCCGCAGCCTCCGACCGCCAGATCGAGAACCTGATCGCCCGGTACGCGTTCCTCGTCGACGACGGCGACTTCGCCGGGCTCGGCGAGCTCCTAGAGGCCGCCGACTTCACCCTCGGCCCGAACATCGTCCACGGGAAGGCCGCAGTGGAGGAACTCGCCCTGAGCACGCTGCGGACCTACGCCGACGGCACGCCGCGCACCCGGCACGTCACCACCAACCTCATCATCGACGTCAACGAGGAAGCGGGCACCGCGACCTCCCGGTCGTACTTCACCGTCATGCAGCAGGCCGACGGCTTCCCCCTCCAGCCCGTCGCCACCGGCCGGTACCGCGACGCCTTCGAGCGCCACGACGGCACCTGGCACTTCACCAGCCGCACCGTCGGAGACCAGCTCTTCGGCGACCTCAGCCACCACGTCAAGCGCGCCGCGCACCAGGGAACGGATACCAGGCCATGACCCAGCGAGCCCTCATTCGCACCCCGTTTACCGGGGCCTCTACCGCCGCCGACGTCATCGCCGGAGTCGACCTGACCGGCCGCCGCGCGATCGTCACCGGCGCCACCTCGGGCATCGGCACCGAGACCGCGCGGGCGCTCGCCTCGGCAGGCGCGGACGTCACCCTCGCCGTGCGGCGCGCCGGGGCGGGCGCCGAGGCCGCGGAGCAGATCTCGGCCTCCACCGGGAACAGGCGAGTCCACGTCATGCCGCTCGACCTCACATCCCGCGACTCGGTCGACGCGTTCGCCGCCGCGTGGGAAGGACCGCTGCACATCCTGGTGAACAACGCGGGCATCATGGCCCCCCCGGCCCGGCAGATCACTGCAGACGGCGTCGAGCTGCAGTTCGCGACGAACTACCTCTCCCACTTCGCCCTCACCCTGGGCCTGCACCCGCACCTCGCCGAGGCCGGCGACGCACGGGTCGTGTCCGTGTCCTCAGTGGGCCACCTGCGCTCCCCCGTCGTCTTCGACGACATCAACTTCGAGCGCCGCGGCTACGACCCGTGGCTCGCCTACGCGCAGTCCAAGACCGCGGCCGCGCTGATCGTGGTCGCCATGACAGCGCACTGGGCCGCCGACGGCATCACCGCCAACGCCGTGCACCCGGGCGGCATCCGCACCAACCTGCTCCGCTACCAGGGCGACGCCTACCTGGAAAGGCTCCGCGCCCAGTACGGGAGCGTCGACGCCGCACCCTGGAAGTCCGTCGAGCAGGGCGCGTCCACCTCGGTGCTCGCCGCCGCCTCCCCCCTCCTCAACGGGGTCAGCGGCCGCTACTTCGAGGACTCCAGCGAAGCGGAGCCCAACACCTCTGCCGCAACAACCTCCGGCGTACTGTCATCAGGCATCGCCCCGTGGGCAAGCGACCCGCAGGCCGCAGAAGAACTCTGGACACGCTCACTGGCAATGATCGGACGCAGCGCATGACCGGCCAGCGCTCCGGGCTCCGGGCGCCGTCAGCCGCTGGGGAGAATCGACCCGGCGGTGAAGTCGGTCGCCGCCCAGGCCAGGCTCTGCGCTCGGGCCCATCCGTGAACACTTCATCGGATGACGTTCTTGTGGCCCGGATGGGGTCCGGGACTACCGCCCCGGCTAGGCCCAGCTGTCGAACAGGCGGACGAAGTGATCGCGCTCCAACTCCAGGCCGTCCGCTAGCGTCAGCTCGATTCCGTTGTCGATGACGGACTTGACGATGCCCCGCACGGCGGCCGGGCCAGCGGCGAGGGCAGACGCCCACCCGATCGCGGTGGTAAAGACGTCGGACGCGGGGACGACTCTGTTCACCAGTCCGATTCGCAGTGCCTCGGCCGCCTCGATGAGCTCTCCGGAGAAGATCAGTTCCTTTGCCGCCGACACGCCGACGAGCCGGGGCAGCCGCTGGGTGCCTCCCCCGCCGGGGAACAGCCCCATGGTGATCTCGTACTGGCCGAGTTGAGCGCCTGCGGCTGCGGCCCGGAAATCACACGCCAGTGCCAGTTCCAGTCCGCCCCCGGACGCGACCCCGGTGACCGCCGCGATCACGGGTCGCGGGATCGCGGCCAGTGCGTCTGCGGCGCCATGGAACGCGTCAGCCACGCGTCGGCCGATCTCCGCGTCGAAGTGGTCGAACTCCGTAGCATCGCCGCCGGAGGAGAACAGCGCCTGGCCGCCCCAGACCACGACCGCGCCCGGCGGGTCCGCCGCGAGTTCTTCGGCCGCCGCCTGGATCGCGGCCAGCACCGGGGTGGACAGGGCGTTGCGCACCGAGCAGCCGCCGCCCGTTTATCGCCTGGACTGCCCGTCCCGGGACGTGATAGAGGTACTGGCCAACAAGTGGGTTCTTTACGTGCTCGGGCTTCTGCAGCGCTACGACCGGCCCATGCGGTTCGGCGAGCTCCGGCGGGAGATCGAGGGGGTGACCCAGAAGTCACTGACCCAGACGCTGCGGGCGCTGGAGCGCGACGGGTTCGTCGACCGCAAGGTGTACGCGGCGGTCCCGCCACGGGTCGAGTACCGCCTCACCGACCTAGGGCACGAAGCGGGCAGGCTCACCGCGGCGATCTCCGAGTGGGCGCTGGCGAACGCGCCCGGAGTGACCGCCGCCCGCGAGAGGTTTTACTCACGCCCGGCCGATGACGATGCCGGCGCCACCCGGACGTCACGCGGCTAGCACGGCTTGCTAACGTCGCCCGCCGACGTGGACCGCGCGGCCCTGGCCGGAGTCATGGCGACCGAACGCGCCGAAGCCTGGACCGGCGTCACCACGTAAAAGAGCGAGACGTAGGCCGACCAGGACTTGCGGCTGTCCGCTGTCCCGGGCCTGTGCTGGCTTAACGCCAGCCGGGACGTCACCGACCGGGGCCTGGTCGGCGACTCGTTAGGCGACCGTCGCGAGGCGGCATGCGACCTCGATGCCGTGTGCGGTCGCCGTCTTGTGCGCGTCGGCCAGCTGCTGCTTGGCGAGCTCGCGCAGGTCTGCTCCATCGCACCCGCGCCGCGCGACGCGGATCGGAGTCCCCATGGTCTCGATCAAGTGGACACCCGGCAGGACGACACGGCAGTGACCCACGCCTCGCGGCGCTGCTCCGCCGGCAGCGTCGAGGTATCAAGCATGAGCACGCTGACCCCCTGGCAATGAGGCAACAGGACAATCACCCGGGACAACGGCACCACACCGGGCCGAGGACGCGCAAGGCGCCCGGCCGCGTGAAAGCCCTGACGGGGACATTCGCGCAAACACTCAGCACGGCAGCGGTCGGCGTGCTCCATGTCTCCGACGCCGGTCGAGCGCAGCAGCAACTGCGGACCTGCGCGTGATGTGCGCCGCGAAGGTGGCGTGAGCGAACCTGGTGTCGCATGCTGGTCCTACCAGACGGCGCGAGGAGGCGACGGTATGGCGACTGGATACCGTGATGTGGCAGTGAGTGCGGGGGACCTGATCGCGGAGCTCGCCGCGCGGGCAACTGAGCCCGGCGCGAACACCGTCGGGTGGCCGGGACTGGTGATTTACCGGTTCACCAGCCCGACGGGGCCGACCTGGGAGGAGATCCAGTCCCTGTCGCTGTGTATCGTTGCCCAAGGCCGCAAGGCGGTCACCGTCGACGGCCAGAGCTTCGTTTACGACCCGTTCCGTTACCTGGTGCTCCGCAGCCACCTGCATTTCCAGGCCGAGATCCTGGAAGCCTCGGCCAGCCGGCCGTTCCTGTCGTTCGTCCTGCAGATCGATCCTGCTGTGGTGCGGCAGGTGTCCAGCGACATGCTGGTGCGGCGTACCACCGCTTTCCGCCCCCGAACGGAGCAGGTGCGTCCCGCGGAGGAAGCCTTCGTCTCCGCGATGGACACCGAACTGCTCGGCTCGGTGCTCCGGTTCCTGCGGGCCACCTCCACGGCGGCCGACCGGCGGGTCCTCGCGCCGCTCTACCTGCAGGAGATGGTGTACCGGGTGCTCCAGCGCGAGCAGTACGCGCGGCTGCTCGACCTGGCCGAGGCCGAGTCGGCCTCTAACCCGGTCTCAGCCGTGCTCGAGTACGTCCGCGACCACCTGTCAGAGCCGCTGACCGTGGCCGACATGGCCGAGCATGTCAACCTGAGCCCGTCGGCGTTCGCGCACATGTTCCGGGACATCTCCGGCCGCTCGCCGTACCAGTTCCTGAAGGAGATGCGCCTAGACCGGGCGCGCGAGCTGCTGGTCGACGGCAACCTGGCGGTGACGCGCATTTCCAAGCAGGTCGGCTACTCAAGCGTCTCGCACTTCATCGCCGAGTTTCGCGGCCGATTCGGCGTGACGCCGCGCGCCTACTGCGACGCGCACGCCACCCGCCGCGAGCTCGACATGCAGCGGGAGGCCAGCGACCAGGCGGCGGGCGTGCTGAGTCCGGCCGGGTCAGCCGAGTACTTCGAGCAGCCCGCGGGCGAGCGGCTCCGATGACGCCGGGTTCTGCCCGGTGTACAGGTTCCCGGCGCTGACGACGTGCGGCGCCCACGGGACGCCGCCGCACTCGAACAGGCCGCCGGCGGACTTGAGCCGGTCCTCGAGCAGCCACTTCGCCCGGTCGGCCAAGCCGACCTGGGTCTCTTCCGCGTTGGTGAACCCGGTGACCCGCCGGCCGGCGAACAGCCACTTGCCGCCGGAGTCCTCGGCCGGCAGTAGCGCGGCGGGGCCGTGGCAGACCGCGGCGACGGGCTTGCCCAGTTCGGTGAACCCGGCGACCAGGCGGCCGAACCCGGTGCACCTGGCCAGGTCTTCCATCGGCCCGTGGCCGCCGGGCACGAACACTAGGTCGTAGGAGACCGGGTCGGCGCCGTCGAGGTCCGCCGGCGCGCTCAGCGCCCCGGCGATGGAGTCCAGGTAGCCGCGGAATCGGCGCCCCGGCTCCGGCGAGCCGCCGTTCATCGCGGCGCTGAACCCCGCCTCGTCCGCCGTGGGGACGACGGCGCCCGGGGTCGCGATCGTGACCTCGCAGCCGGCGCGGGCGAATACCTCATGCGGGACGGCCAGTTCCTCCGGCCAGTAGCCGCAGGGGTGGCGGGTCCCGTCGGCCAGCGTCCAGTAGTCCTTGCCGGATACCGCGAACAGCACTCGGGTCATCGTGAGCACGTCCCTTCCGAGAGAACGGGGCCGGATCGCGCAAGGACGGGCGCGCAGACCGCGGCGAGCAGCCAGCGTAAGCCGGAAATCGCGCCGCCGCACGGCCCAGGGAAGGAACCCGGCATGGCTCAGCCGGAATCCGATACGGCCGCAGGAATGGGCAATAGGTCAGCAGGAAACCGTGATCCCGGCTTATGGATGTCACGGGCAGGAAATGGCACAGTAACGATCACCAAACCCGCGGAGGTAACCGCATGACCCGTATCGCTTACCTTGTCACCAGCGCCCGCGAGATGCTTCTGGCGGACGGAACGCCGCATACGACCGGCTATTTCGCGGAGGAGGCGATAAAGCCGTATGAGCGGTTTACCGCAGCCGGATTCGACGTCACGGTGATCACGCCGGACGGGAAGTCCCCGTATGCCGATCCGTACGGATTGTCATGGTTCTTCCATTATCCGGAGGAGGACAAGGATTATCTGGCCTCGGTCGTCCGGACGTTCGCCCACGATGCTGATGACATCCGCCTCACCCTCCACCAGAATACCGAGCTGGGACTGGCCGCGGCCCGCCGCGTCGCCCTTGCCCTTCAGTCCCGGGGCCGGCCCCCGGCGCAGGCACACCGCATCGTCAGCGACGCCGCCAGGACCGCCTGGCGCAAGGACCGCCCGTTCGCGGACGTCCTCGCCGAGCCGGAACGCCAGTCCGTGCACGGCCTCACCCGCGAGGAGATCGCCCGGGAGGTCGCCGCGCAGCGCGCGGACAGCCAGCGGCTGTCGGACGAGCGGCACGCGAGGCTCCGGGACATCCCGGGCTTCCAGCGCCCGCTCAGCCTCAGCGAGCTGACGGACACCGAGCTGTCCGCGTTCGACGCCGTCTTCGCGCCTGGCGGGCACGGGCCGATGGTGGACATGGCCGACAACCCCGACGTGGGCCGACTGCTGCGCATCCTGCACGACAAGAACGCACCGATCGCCTCGCTCTGCCACGGCCCGGCGCTCCTGCTGTCCGCGCCGGAGCGGCCCGACGGCCTGTGGCTGTTCGACGGGTACCGCCTCACCTGCTTCACCGACGAGGAGGAGGACCAGACCGAGGCCGGACGGCTCGGCATGGCGTGGCTGCTGGACACCGCGCTGAAGAACGCCGGCGCGGTCTTCGACGACGGCCCGTCCGCGTGGACGTCGCACGTCGTGGTGGACCGGAACCTCATCACCGGGCAGAACCCGGGATCCAGCGAGGCCACCGCCGACGCCGTGATCAAGAAGCTCACCGCGCCCGCGCGGCAGCCCGCCTGAGAAGGGGGAGACACCCATGAGCACCCCGGTGCGAACTCCGGCCGACACGGTCGCACGGTTCCTCGGCGCGCTAGCCGGCCGTGACACCGACGCCGCCACCGCCCTCGCGGCACCCGACGTCGCGGTCGCCGTGTACCCGCTGCGGGTCGAGGGAACCGGCCCGGCCATCCTCGACCAGGTCCTGAAGGACCTGGTCCGCGCCTTCCCCGACCTGCTGGTCACCGTCAGCCGGGTCATCACCGCCGGCCACGTGGTGACCGCCCTGTTCAAGGCCGAGGGCACCCAGGCGGCCGACTACGCCGGCGCCATCAACCAGGAAAAACACCTCGACATCGACCAGGCCTGGCGGTTCACCGTCGACGGCGGCCGCATCACCGGAGTCCACGCGTACTGGTGCCAGGCGCAGCTCTACCGGCGGCTGGCTGTGAAGCGCTTCGACGAGATCGCGATCGCGTGAGGAGTCACCCGTGTCCGTTCTGCCTACTCATGCTCTTTCCCTGAATGCCGCGACGGCGGCGAGCGTCGTCACCGAGTTCTTCGACCGCTACCGCGCCCACGACGTCGAGGGCATGATCGACCTGTGCGCGGTCAACGCGGACTTCTCGTACGTGCCGCTGGAGATCTGGGGCAAGCAGCGGGTGCTGCGCGGTGACGGCAAGGTGGCGACGATCGGCAAGCCGATCTGGTCCGGCCTGATCGCCTCTTTTCCCGACCTGACCAACGTCGTGCACAGCATGGTCGCCAACGACGACGGCGACGTGGTCGCCGAGGTGAGCATTGGCGGCACCCAGCAGCTGGCGTGGGCCCAGGTCGCGCCGGCCGGGCGCAGCTACAGCGACCCGCACCTGTTCGTCTTCCGGGTGGGCCCGGACCTGCTCATCGACGCCGTCACCGCGTACTGGGACAACGGCAGCATGGCCTGCCAGCTCGGCCACGTCGAAGTCGACTGAAAGGACAACGAGCATCATGGCATTGCTCAAGCGCGAAGAGTGGCAGGGCCTGGTCCGCGACGTGGACTGGACCTACAGCTACGTGGATGACGAGGCCGTCTTCCCCGAATGGCACGCGGGCACCGGCAAGGTGCCCCGCGAGGCCTGGCGCACCTGGGAGGAGAGTTACAAGGTCAGCTATCCGGAATACGTCGCGACGCAGCGCGAGAAGGAGGCCGCGGTCTACGCGGTGAAGGCGGCGCTTCAGCGCTCGAGCGCCTTCGAGACGCTCAACGAGGGCTGGAAGTCCGCGACGAAGATGCACTTCGGCGGCATCGCCCTGGTCGAGTACGCCGCGGTACTCGCCGAGCTGAAGATGGCCCGGTTCGGGCTCAACGGCTCGTGGCGGAACATGGCGACGTTCGGCCAGCTCGACGAGCTGCGACATAACGCGGTCACGACGCTCTTCGGGCACGAGCTCATCAAGAAGGACCCGCAGTACGACTGGACGCAGAAGGCGTTCCACACCAACGACTGGGTCACGATCTCGCTCCGTAACCTGTTCGACAACATGATGATCACCTCCAACGTCGTCGACATCGCGCTCATGCTGCCGCTGACGTTCGAGACCGGGTTCACCAACCTTCAGTTCATCGGCCTCGCGGCCGACGCGCTGGAGTCCGGCGATGTCAACTTCGCGAACATGATCTCTTCCATCCAGACCGACGAGGCGCGCCACTCCCAGCAGGGCGGCCCCACGCTGGAGATCCTCGTGGAGCACGACCCGGTCCGGGCGCAGTGGGTGGTGGACAAGGCGTTCTGGGGATCCGCCCGGGCGTTCGCCGCGCTCACCGGCCCGTCGATGGACTACTACACCCCGCTGGAGCATCGCAAGCAGTCCTACCGCGAGTTCATGGAAGAGTGGATCATCGACCAGTTCGTTCACACGATCGAGGGCTACGGCCTGAAGAAGCCCTGGTACTGGGATGAGTTCATGCGCGGCCTGGACATCTGGCACCACGGGCTGCACATGGGCCTGTGGTACTGGCGGCCGACCCTGTGGTGGCGCCCGACGGCGGCGGTCAGCAAGGATGAGCGCGCCTGGCTCGCCGAGAAGTACCCGAACTGGGAGAAAGTCTACGGCGACAAGTGGGACGTGATCATCGATAACGTCAACGCCAACAACATGGAGGCGACGCTGCCGGAGACTCTCCCCTGGCTGTGCGCCACCTGCCACCTGCCCTGCTGCAACGCCTCCCAGTCCCGCGGCGGCGCGTGGCGGGTGCGGGACTACAAGCTGGAATACGACAACCGGACCTACCACTTCTGCACCAACGCGTGCCGCCAGATCTTCTGGAAGGACCGCGACAACGTCAACCACGAGACGCTGGTCGACCGGTTCCTGGCCGGGCAGATCCAGCCGATGGACGTCGGCGGCATCCTCGGCTACATGGGCATGACGCCCGACGTCATGGGCGACGACCCGGACTACGAGGCCTGGACTAAGGACTACACCGGACGTCCGGCGTCCGGCCTGGCCAGCGCGGGGCAGTCATGACCGCCGGTCTGGGCGCCGAGGACCGCGCCCCCGAGCTGATCCCGCTCAACGCCATCTTCGCGACTGACTTCGTGCAGATCCTGGTGCCGGTCACCACGGCGAACACGATCGCCGAGGTGGCCGAGGCCGTCGCGCACCATGTCGAGGGCAAGCGGGTCCGCGCGCTCTCGTACCCCAAGGTCGTCATCCACAACGGACGGCGTCTCGCGCCGGAGATCACAGTAGCCGCCGCGGGCATCAGGCCCCTTGACCACGTCGCGGTCGAATACGACATTCCGGCTGAAGACATTGCGCAGGGGGGATCATGAGGAACCCGGTGGGGCCCGTGCTGCGGATGGGCGACGAGGTCGAGCAGATCATCGCCGCCATCGAGGACGACAACCCGGATACCGACATCGAGGTCATAGACCGCGGCGCATACGTGCGGGTGCAGGGCGAGGACGAGATCACCGTCACCCAGGAGACGCTGCGCCGCTACCTCGGCGCGGACTATGAGATCCGCTCCTTCGGCAGCATCATGTCCGCCTTCAACGGCAAGGTGATCAACAGCAGCGACGCCATCACCTGGCGGAGCGTGGGTGCGAAAGCGGTGACGGCATGACGGAGGCGGCACCGCGGCGGACGCGGCAGCGCAGGACGTACAGCGCGTTCGGTGACGTGCGCAAGATGCCGAGCGAGTACGAGATCGTCACCAACCAGCAGAACTGGACGATGCGGCGCGGGCGCCTGGCCCCGTTCGAGCAGAACCCGTCGTCCGCGCCTAACCTGTGGTTCCTCGCCTACCGGGAGAACTCCCCGCTGCGCGCGGACGACTGGGACGGCTTCCGCGACCCCGACGCGCTCACGTACAAGGCGTACGTCAACCTCCAGGCCGAGTCCGAGGCGAAGGTGCAGGGCGTCCTGGAAGCGCATGCGTCGGCAGGCGCGGACGCCACGCTGCCCGAGGCGCAGGCCGCGCTGCTGGGGCGGCTGTTCACCCCGGCGCGCTACCTGTACCACGGCTTCCAGCAGGCCGAGGCGTACCTCGGGTACATCGCGCCGAGCTCCTACATCACGAACGCGGCGGGCTACGCCACGGCTGACTTCCTGCGCCGGGTGACGACGATCGCCTACCGGACACGGGAACTGCAGATCGCGTGGCCGTCGTCCGGAATCGGGACGGCGGAGCGGTCCGTCTGGGAGACCGACCCCGCGTGGCAGCCCGCCCGCAAGGCGGTCGAGTACGCCCTGGTCGCGTACGACTGGGGCGAGGCGTTCGCCGCGCTCAACCTGGTGCTCGCCCCGACGCTGGAGAACGTGCTGCTCACCCAGTTCGGTGCGGCCAGTAAGGCGGCCGGCGACGAGCTGAGCTGGCTTGTGGCCACGTTCCTCAGCGCGGACTCCGCGCGGCGCGGGCGCTGGAGCCGTGCGCTGGCCGGGTACGCGGTGTCGCGGCGGCCGGAGAACCGCGAGGTGCTCGCCAAGTGGGCGGCTAGGTGGTCGCCGCTGGCGGACGACGCCGCGGCCGGCCTCGGCGAAATACTCGGGCAGTCCACTGGCTTGGCGGCGTCCGAGGTCGCGGGACGGGCCAGCGCCGCCAGGGAGGAGTTCCTGGCCGGACTGCTCGACCCGCCAGCCGGCGGCGAGGTACAGGCGGGCTGAGATGAGCACCTGGCACGAGACGATCACCCTCGACGACCTGTGGGAAGGCGACATGACCGCCGTCACGGTCGCGGGGCAGCCGGTGCTGCTTGTCAACGTCGAAGGGACCGTACGGGCCTATTCCAACCGGTGCCCGCACCAGGCGTCCGGCCTGGACGAGGGCGACCTGGACGGCAAGACGCTGACCTGCGCCAAGCACCTGTGGGAGTTCGACGCGGTGACCGGGCAAGGCATCAACCCGGACGACGCGCGCCTGACCCCCTTCGAGTGCAAGGTCGGCGACGACGGCACGATCTACGTGGACACCGGCCGGTGACGCCGTGAGCGGTACCCGCGTCACTATCGTCGGCGGCGGCGTCGCGAGCGCCGCCGCCATCGCCGCGCTGCGCGGGGACGGCTTCGACGGCGGCATCACGCTCGTCTCCGCGGAAGAAACCGTGCCCTACGAGCGGCCGCCGTTGTCGAAGGAGTACCTGCTCGGCGACACCGCGGACGTCACGGTGGTCCACGACGAGGCCTGGTATGCCAGCCACGACGTCGACCTGCTGCTCGGCACCCGCGCTACCGGGCTTGACCTCGCCGCGCGGCGGGTGTTCCTCGACGGCGGCACCGCACCCCTCGGCTACGACACCCTGCTGCTGGCCACCGGGGTCCGCCCGCGCCGGATCCCCGGCTTCGAATGCGACGGCGTCTGCTATCTCCGGACTTCCGCCGACGCCGCCGACCTGCGTGACCGGATCCGCGCCGCCGAGCACGTCGCGGTCCTCGGCGGGGGATTCATCGGCTGTGAGGTGGCGGCCGCGGCGATCCTACAGGGAAAGCGCGTCACGCTCCTGGAAGCGCTGCCTGAGCTGCTGCAACGGACACTCGGTCCCCGCATCGGCGGCGTCATCGCCAGCATTCATCGCGACGCCGGGGTAGAAGTCCGTACCGGCCAGACCGTGACCGGGGTGGCCCCGCGTACTGGCGGAGGCGTCTGGCTGAGCACTCCTGACGGGTCGTTCCCATGCGACGTGCTCGTCATCGGCGTAGGCACCGTGCCCAACGCCGAGCTGGCCGCGGCGGCCGGGCTGCCAACGAGCGGAGGTATCGCCGTCGATGAGTACTTCGCGGCGGCGCCTGGCGTGTACGCAGCCGGGGACGTCGCCGCGCAGTACCTGCCCCGGTACGGGCAGCGTGTCCGGGTCGAGCACCACGACACCGCAGCCAGGCACGGGCGGGCCGCGGCCCGCAGCATGCTCGGCAAGCGCGAACCATTCTCAGACGTTCACTGGTTCTGGTCCGACCAGTACCAGCACAGTATCCAGAGCGCCGGCCTGCCGGACGGCTCGCCGGGCGCGGTCATCCGCGGATCACTGGACGAGCGGAGCTTCTCCGCGTTCAGCCTTGACGGCGGCCGCGTCCGGGCAGTGGTTTCCCTGAACAGGCAGCAGGACGTCATCGAAACCCGCCGCCTGATCGCCCGAGAGCACTCCGTTACCGCCGCCCAGCTCCGCGACGAGTCGACCCCGGTCAAGCGGCTGGCCGCCCGCCCGCCCGATCCGTCACAGCCGCCTGAACGAGACAGGACTTCGCCATGACGCAGGCACTCGCCGCCGAACTCCTCGCCGAAGACCACCAGCTGCGCGTTCGCCCGGCCGAAGCCCAGGCGGCCATCTCGGCCGTCGTCGGCCGCACCAGTGTCGCGGCCAGGGCGCGGCTGCGCTTCGGGCCCGGCCGCACCTGTGAGCCGGTCGGGAGGCTGCTCGACACCGCGATTACCCGGGCCGAGCGCGCCGGCCTCGACCCGGCTGGCCTCATCGTGGTGTCCGGCGTCGCCCGGGCAGGCGAGGATATCGTGCGCGTCCGCCGTAAGGCCCACGGCGACGCCGACTGGATCACAACTCCCACGAGCCGGGTGCGGATCGTCCTGCGCCCCGCCGGCCTGGCGGCGGCCGGGGCCGATGTGGATGAGCCCGGCAGTGAGTCAGCCGACGTGGGGCCCGCGCCGCCTGCCGCAACCGCGGTCACCCCCGGCGACTCCACCGCCGACGACCGCACCGACGCCATCCGCGAATCGCTCTTCGAGGTCGTTGACCCGGACCTCGGGGTCAACGTGGTAGACCTCGGTTTCGTGCGTGCGGTCAGCATCGACGACCGGACCGCGGTCATCACGATGACCCTGACCTCGGCGGCCTGCCCGCTGACGAAGGTAATGGAAGATCAGGTCAGGGCCAGGCTCGCCGCGGTCCCCGGGATCGACGGTTTCCGGTTGGACTGGCAATGGGCGCCCGCGTGGCGGCCAGCCGACATAACACCCGACGGCCGCGACCAGCTCCGGGCGATCGGCTTCACGCTGTAGCGCCTGCATGCCGTTTGCCTGTCGTGGGCCAGCCGCTGGCGTCGAAGATACGGCGGCCCAGGCGAAGCGGACGATCGCGGCTGAACGGCGGCCTCAGCGACGTTCACCCGGCCCAGGCACGCGGCTGTCCGTGAAAGCCGACGGTTCACCGCACCTCTCCCATGGCGTCTTGCGGTTCGTCAGCGCGCTTGCGCGAGCAGGCGCGACCGCTGTGGTCGAGCCGGCCTGCCCCCGCTGCGGCCGGCAGCGGCCCCTCAGCGGCCTAGCCGACGGCCTCAGGATCTGCGGCGGGTGCCGCGCCAAGGCCCGGGCCCTGCGCTGCGGGCGGCGGGAAAGTAAGCCCCGTCGCCCGGCGCAACGACGGCGGGCAGCCCATCTGCCAGAACTGCTGGCACCGCGACCCGCGCAGCTGGAAGCCCTGCGCGAAGTGCGGGAACGAGCGGCGTGTCGCCGCGATCACCCAGGCCGGGCCGGTCTGCCAGAGCTGCCGGCCGGGACCCGACCTGACCTGCAGCATCTGCGGGTCAGCCGGCGAAAGCAGGATCGGGATCTCCCGGGCAACTGGCACCCCGGTCTGCAACCGGTGCCGCAAGCGGTGGGCCACTTGCTCCCGCTGCGGGACCGGGGCGCCGCTGAAGGGAGGCACGCTGGACGAGCCGCTCTGCGCTCGCTGCCTCAACCCCGACCCCGCCTTCTGGAAGCGGTGCGCCTCCTGCCAGGAGACCTGGCAGCTATCGACAGCGGAATGCACTCACTGCCACCTGGACCAGAAGCTGAGGAGACTCCTCATCCCGCCCGGCGGCACCATCCCGCCGGAGCTGGACCAGCTACGTGAGGCCCTCGTCCGCGTTGACCGGCCCGACCACATGCTGGACTGGCTGCACAAGCCCCACGTCCGCCCTGTCCTGCAGTCCCTCGCATCACGGCAGGCCACGACGCACGAGGCACTCGACGGGCTGCCGCCCGGCGGCACCCTCGACCACGTTCGGGCGATGATGGTCGCGACGGGCGTGCTCCCGGACCGGGACGAGCGGCTCACTGCCCTGGAGCAGCGGATCAGCCAGGCCACCGCCAGGCTCGCGGATCCCGGGCACCGCCGCGCCCTGCACGGATACGCGATCTGGCACCACCTGCGCCGCCTGCGGGGCCGCCTCGACGGCCAGCCCGCCTCCCGCATGCAGGCCAAGAACGCCCACGACAACGTCACCGCGGCAGCGGCGTTCCTCGCCTGGCTGGAAGCCCGCAGGCTGACCCTGGCCGCCTGCACCCAGGCCAGCCTCGACCAGTGGCTGGCCGGAACCCCCGGCAAGCCCGCCAGCAGGTCGTCGGCGTTCGTCCGCTGGGCGGTCCGCCGCCGCCACGCGTCCGGCCTCACGGCCCCTTCCTCACGCTGGCCGGGCCCCGCCGGGCCCCTTGACCAGGACCGCCGGTGGGCAGACGCCCGGCGGCTTCTCCATGAGGAGGACCACGAGCCCGCTGACCGGGTCGCCGGGCTCCTCGTCCTGCTTTACGCCCAGAAACTCAACAACATCACGGCCCTGACAACTGAGCACGTCATCCGCGAGGACGACCGCACCCTCCTGCGCCTGGGCAGACGCCCGATCGTGCTGCCCGCCCCGTTGGACGCCCTCATCACCAGGCTCGCGGACGATCGCACGGCTCCGGGACGCGGCCTGCTCAGCGGCCCCTCGGGCTGGCTGTTTCCCGGGCGCTGGCCAGGAACCGCCCTGACCCCGGACGCCCTCGGCGGGCGGCTCCACGCCATCGGCATCAGCCCCCGGCAGGCCCGCAGCACCGCCCTGCTTACCCTGGCCGCCGAGGTTCCGGCCGCGATCCTCGCCAAGACGCTCGGCGTCCACATCAAGGCCGCCGTCCAGTGGCAGAAGATCTCCTCCGGCGACTGGGCCGCATACGCCGCCGATGTCAGTCGCAGGACCACCCGGCAGGCCGTTTCGTCACGCCACGAAACGCCAGGGCGGCCGTGACCACTGCACCCCGCTGCCCGGTATGCGACGGGCAGATGCCTGACCGCGACCGCAGTCGCGGCGGCCGCAAGGCCCGGTACTGCTCGGGCGCATGCAAGGCAAAGGCCTACCGCGCCCGCCAGCAAGCCGGCGGCTTCGCGGCCCCTGACAGCCCTCCGCTCCCGGCAGCCGCCCGGCACGCCCGCGCCGTCGAGATCCGCCAGCAGGCTGGTGACCTCATCGGGGCCCTGGCCGACACCGCCAGCGGCCAGCAGGCGCTGTTCGCCTCGCCAGGCAGCGCCCGCCGCACCCGGCCCGCCGAGACCGCCCGGATCCTGCACCGCCTGATTACCGAACTCACGGCGCTCGCCACCGTCACAGCCGTCACGAAACGCGCGACGAAACGCGACCTGCCAGCCGGCCCGCCCCAGACCTCGCCCCTGTTCGAGGAGGCAGGCCTAAGCGCGGCTAGCGACGGGTGAACGTGATGTGGGTGACGCCGCTGGGGGAGCTCACCGACTCGACGGCGAAGCGCTCTTCCAGGCCTTCAAGTCCGTCCCAGAGGGACTCGCCGCGGCCGAGGAGGATCGGCAC
>JAWWPV010000982.1:0-4046 GCA_033854775.1 Trebonia sp. | reverse complement strand
CGACAGCGACCACGCGCGAGCCTGGCGTGTCCCGCACAGCGCGTTCCACGACGCGACCGCGCGGGCGACTCAGCCACGGCACAGCATCGAGTTCCGCACCATCGCCTACTTCGAATAGCCGGGCCCGGGCACCGGATCAGGCACCAGGTAACGAAACTGTCCGGCGGCGAACGCCAGCGGGTGGCGATCGCCCGGGCCACGGCCGGCCGCCCGGCGATCGTCTTCGCCGACGAGCCCACGGGAAACCTGGACTCGGCGACCGGGCAAGGGATCCTTGACCTGATGGGCGAGTTGAACCGCGACGGCGCCACGATGGTGGTCATCACCCACGACGAGCACGTCGCCGCGGCCTGCACTCGCCGCGTCGACATGCGCGATGGACTGATCATCCCGGGTCATCGATGAACGTCAAGGCTTCCCCGCCGGGGCGAACCGGGTGAAGATATTCAGCGAGGACCCCGAGGAGGACAGCCTTGCTGAGCGAAGAGCGGAACCGGCTTCTGTGTGAGACAGGTCAGGGAACTCCGATGGGAGAGCTGCTGCGGCGTTACTGGCACCCGGTCGCGGGCGCGGCGGAGTTCGAGCGGCAGGCCGTGAAGGCGGTGCGCATCCTGGGCGAGGACCTGGCTCTCTACCGTGACAAGAGCGGGAACTACGGGCTCGTGGACCAGCACTGCCCGCACCGCCGCGCGGACATGTCGTACGGTTTCGTCGAGGAACGCGGCCTGCGCTGCAACTACCACGGCTGGCTGTTCGACCACACCGGGCAGTGCCTGCATCAGCCGTTTGAGGAGACGCTGCACCCGGAGGGCCGTTTCAAGGACAGGGTGCGCATTAAGGCGTACCAGGCGCAGGAGAAGGCCGGCCTCGTCTGGGTCTACCTGGGGCCCCGGCCGGCGCCGCTGCTACCCGACTGGGACCGGTTTCACTCGCGCGGCTTCAAGCAGATCGCCATCTCGGAGGTCCCGTGCAACTGGTTCCAGTGCCAGGAGAACTCGATCGACCCGGTCCACTTCGAGTGGCTGCACGACAACTGGTCACGGGTGCTGCACGGGCAGGACGGCCCGCGCGGGCCGGCCCACCGGCGACTTGGCTTTGACGAGTTCGACTACGGGTTCGTCTACCGCCGCATCCGCGAGGACACGACGGAGAGCGATGAGCTGTGGACCACCGGCCGGGTGTGCTTGTGGCCCAACTGCCTGTACACCGGGCACTTCGAATGGCGGGTGCCCATCGACGACGAGCGCACGCTGAGCGTCGGGTGGTTCATCGACGAGCTGCCCGGCGACATGCCGTTCGAGCAGGAGGAGATCCCCTGCTGGCACGCCCCGGTCAGGGACGAGCGAACGGGCCGCTGGATCGACAGCCACGTCATGAACCAGGACTTCATCGCCTGGGTGGGCCAGGGCGTCATCGCGGACCGCTCGAAAGAGCACCTGGGCGAGAGTGACCGGGGAGTGATCCTCATGCGCAAGCGCCTGCTCGAGGACATCGACAAGGTGGCCGCCGGGGACGACCCGAAGGGCATGATTCGTGATCCCGAGGCGAACCGGAGCGTGTACCTGCCGATCATCGGCGGCCTCAGCCGCCCCGCCCCCACGGACGGGCCCCGTCCCTTCCCGTTCCTCGCCGGCCAGCCGGAAGAGGTCATCAAGGAGTTCGAGCAGGCCTGGCGGACGTGCGCGGCCGCGGCCTCGGAAGAGCTGACCGCCGGTGGCTGAGGCCGCCACCGGGCACGCACGCACCGCGGGCGAGGCCGCTGAGGCGCGGGCCTACGGCCTGACAACGGACGACCTGCGCGACTGGGCGCCGTTTTCCCCGGTCGAGATCTACTGGGCGCTCAAGCACGACGTCACCCCGGCAGCCGCCGTCCGCTGGGCGCGCGAAGGGCTGCGCGTGTGCGACGCCGTGCGGGCGATCGCGCTCCGGATGACTCCCGAGGAGGTGAGGCCGTGGGCGGACGCCGGTTTCGCCCCCTGCGACGCGGTCGAGGCCAAAGACACGGGCGTGGCGCTTGAGGCCGCGGTCGCCTGGCGGCAGGCCGGGTTCATCCTGCCTGACGCGGCGCTCCTGATCCGCGACGGCTGGACGCTCAACGAAGCGGTCATTGCCCGGTACGCGGGCATCGCCAGCGAGGACTGGCATTCCGGGTAACGCGACGGCGAGCGCGGCGGCGACCAGGGCGGCGACCCGTGCGTTGTTCTCCGCGAGTGCCAGGTTGGCCGGGACGCTCGCGCCCGCCGTCTGCCGCTCGATCCTCTCGAGCACGAACGGGGTGACGGCCGCGCCGGTGATGCGCGCGGCCTCGCAGGCGGCGAGCGCGGCGTCAAGTGCGGCGTTCAGCGGCCCGGGGGCGAGCTCGTCGGCGGGCGGGATCGGCACGGTCAGCAGCACACCGGTGTACTCGCGCGTGCGGCCGCGCAGCACGTCGGCCACGACCCGGGCGGTCTCGACCCGGTGCGGCACGGGCAGCCCGCTTGAGCGCAGGTAAAACGCGGGGAACCAGTCATGCTGCCAGCCGAGCACCGGGACGCCCGCCGTCTCCAGGTACTCCAGGGTGCGCGCGAGGTCGAGGAACGCCTTCGCGCCCGCGCATACCGTGACGACGGGATGGCTGGCGAGCGCGTCGAGGTCCGCGGAGATGTCGCCGGTCAGTTCGGCCCCCCGGTGCACGCCGCCGATGCCGCCCGTGGCGAAGACCTGGATGCCGGCGGCGTGGGCCAGGGCCACCGAGGCGGACACGGTCGTTACGCCGACCTCGAGGCCCTGCGCCGCGGCAACCGCGATGTCCCGCTCGGCTACCTTCCTGCTGCCGGCGAGGACCCGTTCCTCCTCCCCTGGCTCAAGGCCGACGCGCGCCTTCCCGTCGAGGATGGCCGTGACAGCGGGCTCGGCACCGCCGGCGCGGACCGCGGCCAGGCACCGCCGCAGGGCGTCGCCGTTGGCGGGCGCGGGCAGTCCAAGCCGGGAGAAGATCGTGGACTCAAGGGCGACCACGGGGCGTCCCGCGGCCAGCGCGGCCGAGACAGCACCGGAGACCGTGATCGCGTCCCGGCCGCGTGCGGCGCCGCCGGCCGGCCTCGCGCCGGTCGTTGTGCTGGTCATGACCTCGGTGCTCCTCAGTGATCGTGTCCTAGCCAGTGTTCGTAGCATCCCCTAGGGCGGCGCCCGTGCCCCGGCAGTCACAGTACGCGCCGGAGTTCAGGCAGCGCGCGGTCAAGATGGTCACCGGCGTCCGTGCTTTCGAGTCGGACCACGATGCGGTCAACACTGGTGGTCGCCCGGTTACGCCACGGGAAACCCGCTGTCGGGTGCGCCAGTGACCCGATAGCCTCACGATCATGCGCGATGAGTCCATTGGGAGCTTCCTCACCCGCCTCGCGGCCCGCAGTGCGGCGCCGGGCGGCGGTACCACCGGCGCGCTGCACGCCGCGCAGGCCGCCGCCCTGCTGGCGATGGTCGCCAGGTTCAGCGACGGCCCCCGGTATGACGCCGAGACCGTGGGCCGGGTCCGGGCCGCGGCGGACGGCCTTGCCGATGAGGGTGTCGGCCTCGCCGCCGCCGACTCGGCGGCGTTCGAGAAGGTGATCGCCGCCTACGGGCTGCCAAGGGACACCACGAAGGCCAAGGCGGCGCGCTCCGCCGCGATCGCGGACGCGATGGCGGGCGCGGCCCGTCCGCCGGCCGACCTGATGGCCGCCTCGGTGCGGCTCGTGGGCCTGGCCGAGGAGCTTCTCCCCGTCGCGAACAAGAACGTGATCTCCGACATCGGCGCCGCGGCGGCCGCGATCAGCGCCGCGGCGGTCACGGCCGCGCTCAACATCGAGGCGAACCTGGCAGCGATCAAGGACCCGGCGCTCGCGGAGGAGCTGTCGGCGACGGCGGCGCTCGCCGACGGGGTGACGGACCGGGCCGGCCGGGTGATCGCCGCCGTCCGCGAGGAGATGTCGAGGTGACCATGGAGCTGTCCGGCCGCGAGCTGGCGAAGCCCATCCGGGCCGCGGTCGCCGCCGAGGCGGCCGAGCTCGCCAAGGCGGGCAGGCAGC
>JAWWPV010000981.1:0-3840 GCA_033854775.1 Trebonia sp. | reverse complement strand
GGTCGGCAAGGTAGGCGTGCGCGATGCGGTCGAGCCCTGCCCCGACCAGAGGTGCGCAGGTGCGCAGGGTCGCGTCGAGTGCCACTGCCTGGGTCGAGCCACCGTGCAGGACGATGTTGCGCTGGCGATAGAGCCGACGCAGGGTGCCTTCCACAGTGGTGCGGACACCCAGCAGCGATCGCTGTGGCGAGGCGACGAGCGCGCTCATCCTCGCTGCTGCCGCCGCGTCGGCGGGGTGCTTGGTTGCAAGCGTCCGGCCGCTGCGGAGGACGGATGCGACCGCGATCGCTCTTTCGCGGTTGCTCGCCGCATTCGCCAGTTGCCGCGCCAGGAGGTCCGGAGTTGCCGGCTTGTGCGCATGGGACAGGGCCGTCAGTTCTGCCCGAGGCCACGAGCATGTGACGAGGGCAGCCATCCGGGCGGCGGCGATCGCACGGCCGTCTTTGCGGTCCGCTGGGTCGCCCGCGTGGTAAAGCAGGGACTCCAGCGCCGCCCAGCCACCCGCCACTGCCGGGCCGCGGGCGCCTCTGTTCAGCGGGGCGGCCAGCTCTAGGACGTTGTCGAGGAGGTCCTCGTCGATGATGCGGTAGAGGGTCCCATCCTTCCGTAGCGACAGGATGTCAACGCCGCGCGCTGGTGGTTCCAGCGGCAGCGACTCGTCAAGGCCTGCCACCCAGAGTCTGCCGAGGGGCGTCAGGCCTGACCTCCTGCGGCGAAGGAAGCTACTACGGGCGAGCAGGCGATCGAGGATTTCGCCCACCTGGCGTCCCGCTGTGTACGGGTCCATCGCTTCGATGGAGTAGAGAAACGCGCCGTTCTGCCGGACGGCATCGCCTGGGGCGTGTGCTGCAAGCCAGTCGCGAACCTGCGGTCTCGGGCGCCACTGCGGCAGTCCTTCCGCAAGCTGCTGCTGGGGCACGATGAGGAATGGCACCAGCACCTCAAACTGGCGGGGTGACGCGCTGGCCAGTTGACCGGCCTCGGCGAGGAAGTCGCCGACCGTCGCACCGGTCGCTATCCGGCGACGGAGAGTGCGGTGGAGGAAGCCCATGCTGTAGCCGCGGTCCAGCAAGTGCGCGGCGACCGCGCGAGCCAGTCGTTCGAAGGACACGCCTTCAGGGCTATGGGCAGCCGCGGTCCACCGTGGGACGTACGACTCGTCGATGAGGGCGATCAGCTCATGGAGTCGCCGCCGCTGCCGGCTGTGCTGTGACAGGTCCGCGCGCAATACCTCCCGCAACTGCCTGCGCAACTCAGGAGCTCCGAGTCCGGCGTCATCCCCGGCGAGCCGCTCAAGATCCCGGCAGAGCCACTGCAGGGCCGCCGGGCTCAGCACCTGGGCGTCAACCCACGGACCAGCCTCATGGAGTTCCCTGAGCGCTAGGACAGTTCCCATGCTCCACAGCCTTCGCTGCCATGGCGTGGTCTCCCCGGTGAGGTCCAGGAGCCTGGCGCCAAACTGTCCGCCGAGCGGCTGGCCAGCATGCGGCACTGTCCCCAGTGAAACGAGATTGCTCATCGCTCCTGCCCTGATGTAGTCTCCCGGTAGCGCTGATGCGCGAGAGCTAAAGGGGGGGTCCCGCCTACTAGGCCGTTCCCCTCCTTTCTTTTTGTCTTTTGTTGTCTTCGCTAACTACGCAACGACGCAGACCACTTTACCCACATGTAGTCGACTGTGTGCGTGCAACGCCGCGTGTGGACGTGTAAATCAACGTGAGCGCGGGCCGCGTGTTTTGCTTGCCGGCTGGCTGCTGTCATCTGCGGTCCAGTCGAAGCACGGAACCGTAGTAATCGATTTTGATCTTCTAGCCTAGGCGGGGCGGTGGAGGCGGGCTCGTCAGTTGATGTCGAACTCGTTGCCCTCGGGGTCCTTCATTCCCACCGCGTAGTGATCGAGGCTTCCGTCGCCCAGGGGTCCGGTGATGGTGGCCCCGAGATCGGCCAGCCGCCTGGCCTCGGCGTCGACTCTCTGCATGCGGGTGGCGAGCGGGACCGAACGGCTCTCGACTACCGTACGGCCGCCGCTGACGTGGATGTCGAAGTGGAGGCGGTTCTTGACCACCTTGGCGGCCTCATCCGCACGGAACCACATGCGGGGGCCGTCACCGCCGGGATCGATGATGCTGTCCGCGCCCATTCCCAGCTCGCTGTCAGGAAACCCGATGCCGCGCCGCCAGTCGTCCCAGGTGGCGAACCCTTCGGGGGGCGGTTCAAGCACGTATCCCAGGGCAGCGGCCCAGAAGCGGGCAAGCAGCTCGGGGTCCTTGCTGTCGATGACGATCTGGAACGGGGTAGACATCATGCTCCAATCAGTTCAGCAGCGGCTCCGGCGTTCGAAAGCATACACGATTAGAGGTCAGCTCAGCCGCGCGGCGTAGGCCGCGGTTAGGCCCAGCTGGTCGGCGGCCTTGTCGAAGCACGGAACCGTTCGGGCTAATGGATTTTGATCTTCTTGGGCCTGACCCGGAACGCTCGGCGGTAGGCGCCCGGGGTTGTGCCCACCTGGGCGCGGAAGCGGCGGCGAAGGTTGACCGCGGAGGTGAGGCCGACGCGGGCCGCGATCGCCTCGACCGGCAGGTCCGTCTCCTCGAGAAGGGTGCGTGCCGCGGCTACCCGGCGGGACAGCAGCCACGCGGCCGGGCTCGTGCCGAGCTGGTCGGCGAAGCGCCGGGCCAGTAGCGCGAACCTGCTCGTCGACTGGGCGTTCGTCCCCGAAGTTCCCGAGGAAAGGCGCGGAGAACTGTGGCCGAACATGAGCTACGACGCCGACGTCTCGCCTCGCGGCTGGAATCAGGGGGTATCGGACTTCGGCGGGTTTGAACGGCCCGTGCCGGAGGCCCGGCGCGCATGGCTCGACTTCTTCCGGCCTGACTACGACTGGAAGGGGCATTTCGACTGCCACGGACAGCCCGATAGCGACTACCTGCGGAACCGGATAGCCCGGCTCACCTTTGACCTGAAGACCGGAGAGGCGCAGATCGACAAGTGAGCGGCCGCGAGACCCCTTGCGGACTACTGCCAACGAATTATTGACCCGGGACACCAGCCCATCACCTGCAGTCACCCATCACAAAATTCGCGGAAGAGCCACCGATCGTGAGCAGGGTCGCTGCGGTCCCGCTTCCGCAACGCAGCGACAGCATCGTGAGCGTGCGGCTCGGTGGGGCCGTTGTCGTGGCCCCGGCGGGTCGGCCATCCAACCACGGGGAGTGACCTCACCGGGATGTGACGGACGCGGACAGCGCGCGGATCGCTTAATCGGCGCCCCGCCACCCGGTCGATCCCGTCGCTCATGGTGGGCGCATATCGATGCCCGGATCTGGAGTCGTACCGCGCTGGAGCACTGTGATGGCGGAAACTTTTCTTCTGGCGGAAGAAAAACACGCGCAGGAGCCGTTTTTGCTCCACCGGACGAGAAGTTTCCGCGTTGTGCGGAGTTTCCACGATGATTGCCGCGGGTCAGCAGCGCCAACGGGCGAGCTGTGCCGAATTGCCCGTTAGGTCCGCAGCGGCAAGCACGCAGGACACGTACGGACCGAGCGCCGAACGGCGGGTGTGTGCGCGATAGCCGCGGTCAGCTGTAGTGAGGGATGGCACGGGCGCGGTGAGGGAAGGGCAGGACGCGGCGCCTGCGGGCCTGGGCGCGGGGCGCGGCCCGGGTCAGCCGGTGCGGCGCAGCACGGCCGCGCGCTCCTCCGGGGGCAGGTCATCACCGGCTTCCAGCAGGCTGGGCAGCAGTTCCGGTTCGGTGGTCAGGGCACGAAACGACCGGCCGATGGTCACCGTGTGCCCCGGGCGCCAGTCGACCTCGATGCGGTCCCCGGACCTGATCTCGCCCGG
>JAWWPV010000980.1:0-3141 GCA_033854775.1 Trebonia sp. | reverse complement strand
TAGACATTGGCGGCACCTTCACCGATGTCGTCTACCTGGACCAGACCGACGGCACCCTGATCGTGGACAAGGTTCCGACGGCCGCAGGTGCGCTGCATGAGGGCATCAGGGACGGCCTGACCAGGCTCGCCGATGTACACGGCGTCGACACCAGCGCAATCTCGACCGTCGTGCACGGGACGACGGTCGCGACTAACGCGGTGCTGGAGAATCGGCTGCCGCGCATCGCCATGCTCGTCACCCAGGGCTTCGGCGACGTGCTCGAGATCGGCATCATGGCCCGTCCGGAGCTGTACGCACTGGGCGCTGAGCGGCGCGCGCCGACGGTGGCGCGCCACGACGTGATCGAGGTCGCCGAGCGCGCGGCCCCGGACGGGCGGATCGTCACCGCGCTGTCCGAGGCCGAGATCGGCCGGGTGGCCGAGGCCATCACGGCCCTCGACGTCCAGGCCGTCGCCGTCTGCCTGCTCTTTTCCTTCGCGAACCGGGCCCACGAGGACATGCTGGCGGCCGCGCTCGCCGACCGGCTGCCGGGCGTTACCGTCCTGACCAGCAGCGACGCGGATCCGGAACCGCGGGAGTTCCTGCGCGCTAACACCACTGCGCTCAGCGCGAGCCTGAGCGTCCTGGTGACCCGCTACATCGCGCAGGTCCAGCAGGTGCTCGAGCGGTTGACCGACCGGGCGCGGCTGCTCATCATGCAGTCGAACGGCAGCCTGATGACCGCGGGCGAGGTGCGGGTGAACGCGCACCGCATGGTGATGTCAGGTCCCGCGGGCGGGGTGATCGCGGCCGAGCGGCTCGCCGGCGACGGGCGTCCCAACCTGATCACGCTGGACGTCGGGGGGACAAGCTCCGACCTCTGCCTGATCTCCGACGGCCGGGCGGTCATCGACCTCGAGCCCGCCCCGATGGACCAGAACCCCGTCCGCGCGGCGTCGCTCCAGATCAGGTCTATCGGGGCCGGGGGCGGCAGTATCGCGCTGGTAGACAACGCCGGGATCTTGCGGGTAGGCCCGAGCAGTGCCGGGGCTGTCCCCGGGCCGGTCTGTTACCAGCGCGGCGGCACCGCCGTGACCGTCACCGACGCCCAGTTCGTGCTTGGCCGGCTATCGCCGGACGGGCTGCTCGGCGGTGACATGAAGCTCGACGTCGACGCGGCCTGGGCCGCGGTCGAGGAGCAGATAGCCCGGCCGCTCGGCCTGCCGGCCGACGAGGCCGCCGCGGCGATCATCCAGGTGGCGGTCGCCTCGATGGAGCGCGGCCTGCGCGCGGTGTCGGTCGGTGCCGGGTACGACCCGGCGGATTTCGCGCTGGTCGCGTTCGGCGGCGGCGGCCCGCTGCATGCCTGCGAGCTGGCCGCCTCGGCCCAGATGTCCACGGTGCTGGTGCCCGGCGCATCGTCCGCCTACTCGGCGTTCGGCCTGCTGGCGGCCGATGTCCGGCGGACCTTCAGTGACGGGCGGCCCCGGCCGGCCGCGGCGGTGACGGCGGACACGCTGACGGCGGCGTTCGGCCGGCTCCAGGCGCGCGCAGACGCGGAACAGGACGCCGCGCTGCCCGGGTGGCGCTTCGAACGGCACGCGGAGCTGCGCTACCTCGGCCAGCGGGCCGCGATCCGGCTGGCGGTCGGCCAGTGGCCGCCTGACGGCGGCGCGGTAGCGGAACTGGCCGCAGCGTTCCGCGCTGCCCACGAGCGGCAGTACGGGCACGCCAGCCGCACCGACCCGATCGAGGTATCCGCGCTGCGCCTGTCTCGCGTCTGGGACTGGCGCCCGGTCCGGCCCCCGGCCCGGCGGCGCGGGCAACCGTCCAGGGAAGGAGCACGGCAGGTGTACTTCGACGACGTGGGGTGGGTCCGCTGTCCGGTCCTCGACCGCTCCGCGGTCAAGCCGGGCACCCGGCTGGCCGGGCCGGCCGTGATCGAAGACCGCGAGAGCACCACGGTCATCACGCCGGGAAGCACGGCTTCCCTGGAAGGCGACTGCCTGGTGATCGAGGTGGCGCGGGCATGACCGCGAGGAAGGCCCCGCCGCTCGAGGTCCTGCGGCACGCGTTCGAGGGAATCGCCGACGAGATGAGCAAGACGCTGCACCGCAGCGCCTACACCGTAGTGATCAAGGACAGCAACGACTTCTCCTGCGCCCTGTTCGATACCGACGGCGCGCTGGTGGCGCAGGGCAGCAACGCGCCCACGCACCTGGGATCCATGTCCTACGCGCTGAAAGACCTGATCGAGTTCTGGGGTAACGACGTCCGCCCGGGAGACGTCTTCATCTCCAACGACCCCTACCGCGGCGGCACGCACCTGCCTGACGTGCACATTTTCATGCCGGTGTTCGACGCCGAGCGCCGGTTCGCCTGGGCTGGCAACATCGCCCACCACGGAGACTGGGGCGGCCGGGTGCCCGGTTCGATCTCGGTGCAGAACCGGTCCGTGTACGAAGAAGGCGTCATCTACCCCCACGTCCGGCTCGAATCGGAGGGCCGTCCCCACCGCGACATCTACCAGCTGCTGGCAGCCAACGTCCGGCAGCCGACGCTCGGCCTGGGCGACCTGCGCGCCCAGGTCGCCTCGGCCAAGACGGCGGTCGAGCGGACCCGGGCCCTGCTGACCCGCTACCGGGTCGACGTGCTCGCCGACGGCATGCGGGCACTGATCGCCAGCGCGGAGGCTCGTGCCAGAAAGCAGATCGAAGCCCTGCCGGATGGCACCTACCACGCGGCCGGGTTCCTCGACGGCAACGGGCTGCCGGGCAGCGAGCCCCTCCCGATCGTGGTGCACCTCACCGTGGCGGGCAGCGACGTGACCGTCGACTTCGCCGGCACGGCGCCGCAGCAGGAAACGGCGATCAACATCCCGGTCGCGACCACCCGGTCGGCGGTGATGTTCGCGCTGCGCACCCTGCTCGACCCGTCCATCCCGTCCAACGAGGGGTGCTACCGGCCGCTGCGCCTGCGGCTGCCGGAGGCCTCGCTCGTCAACCCGGCCAAGCCAGCACCGGTGAGCGACCGGCACATCACCTCCCAGCGCCTGGCCGACGTCCTGCTGCGCGCGTTCGCCCAGCTGGACGAGACCGCGCTGACCGCGGGCTGGTTCGTCGGTTCGGCCTGGATGTCCTGCTTCCCGCCCAGCCCGAA
>JAWWPV010000979.1:0-4319 GCA_033854775.1 Trebonia sp. | reverse complement strand
GAGCAGACGGGACGGCAGGGCCGGGCAGGACGTGCTGCGCCGGGTCGGCGAGGCGTCGGTGCTGATCCTTATCAGCCTCGCCGACGGGCCCAAGCACGGCTACGCGCTGATCCAGGACATCAAGGAGCTCGCCGGCGTCGAGCTCGGGCCCGGCACGCTCTACGGCGCGCTGGACCGGCTCGAGCCGCTCGGCTTGATCGAGTCGCTGCCCGCCGAGGACCGGCGTCATCCCTACCGCATTACCGCGCCGGGGGCGGCCGCGCTTCGCGTGCACCTCGATTCGCTTGAGCGAGTCAGCGCGGCCGGGCGGCTGCGGCTGCGGCTGGGCGGCATCTGATGGATGACCTCCGGGCGGCCCGGCTGGTCGAGACCGTGCTGCGGTGCTACCCGGCCCGCTGGCGGCGGCGGCACGGGGAGGAGGCCGCCGAGCTGGCCGCCCTGCTCATCAGGGACGGGATCCCGGCGGGCTCGGTCGCCTGGAGCTACCTGGCGGGCGCGGCGCGGGAGTGGGTCACGCCACGCCCCGGACGGCACCTGGCCGCGGTCGCCTGTGCGCTCCTGGTCGTGGCCTGTTCGCTGGGCATCTCGGCGGGGTTGCTGGCCTCGGCGGCGCCGGCCAGGGCGGCCAGCACGAGCCAGGCGCGCGGACGCGCCCACTGCCGGCCTGGCTCGCCTGAGCCCGTTCCGGGCGTGACTCCCCCCGCCATGAGCCGCCCGCGGGTGACCATCTGGGAAGCCGGGCATGGCCAAGCCTGCTGACGCCGGCCCTGCCGGGGCCGCCCCGCGGCGGCGCCGACGGTGGAGGCGGGGGCTGGCTGAGACGGCCGTCACGATCCTCGTGGCAGTGCTGCTGGCCGGCCTGGTACGGGCGTTCGCATTCCAGACCTTCTGGATCCCCTCATCGTCCATGGTGCCGACGCTCGGCGTGTACGACCGGATCCTGGTCCAGAGGGCGTTCTTTACCTGGCATGACGTACGCGAGGGCGACATCGTGGTGTTCAGCCACCCGCCGCTTGACGACTGCGGCGGACCGCAGGGAAGCGACCTGGTCAAGCGCGTCATCGCGCTGCCGGGGCAGACGATCTACTCGTCGGGCAACAGCATCTACGTGAACGGGCGGCTGCTCGCCGAGCCGTACCTGCCGCACACCGACCCGCTCGGGCCGGCGATACCGGACGCCAGCAGCCAGCACCCCTACCGAGTGCCGCCAGGCGAGTTCTACGTGCTGGGCGACAACCGGACGATCTCCTGCGACAGCCGGTACTGGGGGCCGATCAAGGGCTCGAGCATCGTCGGGAAGGTGGTGCTGGTGTGGTGGCACGACGACCGCCCCGACTTCCGCTGGTTCTGATCCTGGCCGCCGTTACCTCAGCTCCTGATCGGTGCCTCCAACGCCACTGACAGCTGGCCGAGGTCACGCCTGGCGATGACCATGCGGCGGGCAGTGCACCCCAAACCAGGACATCCCGCACCGTTCACGAGCTGCTAAGCCTGGTGTTCGTAATTAACCCGCTCCCAGATCCGACGATAGCCAGCGCTGCGGACGCATGTAGATCGCGATCTGCTCGCCCAGTTCCGACTTGGCGAACTCGATGTAGGCCGGCACCTTCTCGGCCGACAGATACCGCTCGGTGATCTCCTGCAAGTGCTCGTCGGTCCCCGGAACGATGCGCGTGACCGGCCCCTCCACCGACACGTACCGGGTAGTCGGCACGACCCGGTCGACCATCAAGGTGAAACGTCCGGCCGCCTCGATCAGCCGCACTTTCCGTGAGTCAACCTCGCTCAGCACCCACGCCTCGCCGCCAGGTTGGTACTGGTACCAGATCGGGATAGTCAGTGGCCCCCGGCCCTGCCCATCCGATACCGACAAAGCCGCGATGTGCGGCTCGGACAGGAACAACTCGCGCTCACGCTCAGACAGCCTGTTATCCGCCATGGCTCAGACCATAAACGCAGCCACCGACATTCCGGAACGCTGCCAGGCGGGGCTGCCGCCGGCCGCCTCGAACGTTCCACCGGTACGCTTGCCCAATTCCTAAAGGAAGGCGGCAAAGGTGCATATAAAGCTAACCCGGGCGGCTCCAGCGCCACCACGCTTGTCCAGCAATCGGAGTTACTACAGAAGCTGCACGCGATTTTCGTTTACGATGCCAAGTCTGCTGCCGCGGGCAACCCCAGGCGGCGAATCCCTGCGCTTACGAACATCATGACACGCTGCCGGGTCGGCAGCTCCTGGTTGGACGGCGGGTTCCGCGGTCCTGCCAGCGTGCCAATCCGATGGTTGCCCAGCCCCGATATCCAGAACGGGTGCGTGTTACTCCTCGACCCTCACGCCGACAGGTGCGTGTCGCCCTGCCCCGTGGGGAATGACCGCGGTGTGGTCGCGGACGGGTGCCGCCTGCGCACGCGGTTCGAGGCCGGAGGTGATCTTGGGATGGCTGACCCGGTACGTTCGGAGCTATGACTACCCAGAGCGAGAAGGCGGCGCGGTTCCTCGACCTGCACCGCCCAGGGCACCCGCTGCTGCTGCCGAACCCATGGGACCAGGGATCCGCTAGACTCCTCGCCTCGCTGGGCTTCGAGGCGCTCGCGACCACGAGTTCCGGGTACGCCGCGACGTTGGGCCGCCTGGACGGCTCGGTGAGCCGCGAAGAGGCCCTGGGCCACGCGGCCGCGGTCGTCGCGGCTACCGAACTCCCGGTCTCCGCCGACCTGGAGAACTGCTTCGCCGACGACCCGGCCGGCGTCGCGCGGACCGTCGCCCTGGCCGTGGACCTCGGCCTGGCGGGCTGCTCGATAGAGGATTTCACCGGCGGCGAGACCGAGCCCATTTATGGCATCGGGGAGGCGGCCGAGCGCGTCACGGCCGCCGCCAAGGCGGCGCACGCGGGACCGGTGCGCCTGGTGCTCACCGCCCGCGCCGAGAACTACCTGCACGGACGGCCGGACCTGGCGGACACGATCACCCGGTTGCAGGCGTACCAGGCGGCCGGCGCCGACGTGCTGTACGCCCCGGGCCTGACCAGCCTGGCGGACATCAGGCAGGTGGTCACGGCGGTAGACCGCCCGGTGAACGTGCTCGCCGTCTCGGGTGCCCCGTCCGTCGGCGAGCTCGCCGAGGCCGGCGTCAGCCGGGTATCGGTCGGGGGCACCTTCGCGTTCGCCGCGTTCGGCGCGCTGGCCGGCGCGGCGACCGAGCTTCGCGACAAGGGCACCTACGGCTACCTCGCGAGCAGCGCGGCCGGCCGACAGGCCATCCAGCACGCCCTGGCACCCGCAGACCATGGCGGTTTGAGCCACGGGGATGGGGAGCAGCAGGTCAAGTGAACTTCAGCAGTCACACGGATACGCGGCTTAACGCCTGACCTGGCGTTGACCGACATGCGCGGAGGTGAGTTATGCGCCGACGTTCCGGCCTGGACATCCCTGAGACGCTCGAGGACACCTGCGATCCGGCGACGATGGCCCTGATCGTCTATGACATGCAGGACGGCGTGCTGCGGCAGCTGCCGGACGGCGGGGCCGAGGCGGTAGAGCGGGTATCGCAGGTGCTCACCGCGGCGCGGGCCGGCGGCTATCCGGTGTTCTTCACCCGGCACATGTCCCTTCCAGTCAGGCTCATGGGCACGGCGCAGCTGCGCACCGCGATGGCCTGGCAGCACGTGGACAGCCCGGAGAAGGTCCAGTCATGGTTCCTGCGCGGTACGCCCGGCTTCGAGATCGCCGCGGGACTGTCCCCGCGCGGTGACGAGGCCGTGTTCGACAAGCTGGCCATGTCCGCCTTCGCCGGGACCCCCTTGGAGATGGCGCTGCGGGACCTGGGCATCCGGGCCTTCGCGATCGCGGGCGTCGCCCTGGAGATCGGCATCGCGCCGACCGTCTGGCATGCCGTCGACCTCGGGCTCATCCCCGTGGTGGTGACCGACGCCTGCGGCGGCCGGGACGGCGCGGCCATGCAGCGCGCGCTGGACGACTTCCGGTTCAGCGGGGACGCGCTGCTCACCGACACCGCAACCATCACGCCGCTACTGGCCCCTGGCGAAGCCCCCCGCTGACCAGGTCCGGATACATGGGCCGGGATGTCACGAGCTCATCAGCGTGAGCAAGTCAGCGGCCGGCCAGTCCGGCAGCGAATTGCTTTGCCCACCCGTCGCAAAGCCGGTCAGACTTGTAGCCACATTGACGGATATTGTCAATCGAGTTCACTGAGTGTTCGCTCATCCGGCACCTCTTATTCCTCAAGCCTGGCCGCGTTCGACATCAGTTCTCCGCATGAGCGAGACCACAGCTGACAACTTCTCAGCTCTCGACGATTC
>JAWWPV010000978.1:0-3277 GCA_033854775.1 Trebonia sp. | reverse complement strand
GATCGCCCGCAGCCCGGCCGCGCAGGCGAGCCGGGAGTGCGCCCAGTGCCGGTTGTCGAGTTCCCAGAGGCCGGCGTCCGGTTCCCGCCACCGCTTCTCGATGGCGCCGACGGCGACCTCCGCGGCCCGCCAGTCGTCCTCGGCGAGCATGTCGAGGTCGGCCGCGGCGGCGAACAGGGAAAGTGCCTCGCCGAGCGCGTCGAGCTGGAACTGCCCGCGCACCCAGTTCCCGCTCTTGGCCATCCCGCCGGGAAACCCGCGCAGCCGCAGCGGCCGCTCGCCGGGGACGGCCGACCCGCTCACGGTGTACGCCGGCATCAGGTCCGGCCCGTCCGCCAGAAGCCGCTCGGTCACGAACCGGACCGCGCCGGTCAGCAGCGGGTGCGGCCCGTGGGCGGCGACGGCAAGCCCCGCGTAGCACTGATCCCGGATCCACGCGTACCGGTAGTCGTAGTTCCGCCCGCCCCGCAGCCGCTCGGGCAGCGACGTGGTGGCCGCCGCGACCATCGCACCGCTCGCGGAGGTCAGCCCGCGCAGCACGGCGTACGCGTGCCGCGCGTCGGCCACCGCGATCAGGTCATCGCAGTCCGGCACGACCTGCGACCAGGCCTCCTCCGTCGCCGTCCACAGCTGGCCCGGATCGGGATGCTCGTCAGCAAAGTCACAATCAGTGATCTCCAGAACGAGTTCGTGTTCCTCGCCTTCCGCCAACTTCACCGTCAGCGCCAGCCCGCCGTCGACGTGGCGCGCCTTGCCCGCCCCCGTCCACCGGAACCGCGCCGCCCCGCTCCGGCCGGTCCACACGCCGCCATGCCGGGCCAGGTCCGTCATCCGGGCGCGTCCGTACCCGGCGCGCAGGTCGAGAAAGACGTTGACCCTGGCGGGCCCGTCGACCGCCTCGATCCGCCGCAGCAGCACCACGCGGCGGGGGTCGGCGGGCATCGCGAGAGCCTCCCGGCACTCGATCCGGCTGTCGCCGACCCACCGGCTGTGCCAGATCAGGGTCCCGTTCTCGTAGTAGCCGCCCCAGACGTGCCACCGGCCGGCGGGCGAGACCGTGTAGCGGCCGGCCCCGCCGAGCAGCCCGCTGAACGCGGCCTGACTGTCCCAGCGCGGCACGCACAGCCACGCGACCGATCCGTCCGGCCCGATGAGCGCGCCGCGCTCTCCGTCCGCGACCAGGGCGTACTCCCGCAGCACACGGGGCGCGAGCACATCGCCAGGACCCCCGTTAACCCCGTTTCCAGTTCGCATGGCGTTCTAACTTCCTCGCGAACAGGATGCCGAACCCGTTCTGGCTAACCGTCTTTGTAGTTCGTTTGACGAGCCGGATGCCTGGAAGTAGGAGTTCCAGACCGTACGACACGACAGGAAAACGGGGCGAGCACGTGAACCAGCGTGAACACGACGGGAAGCCGTACGCAGGCAAGACAGTGGTGGTCACCGGGGCAAGCGCCGGGATCGGGCGGGCGACGGCAGAACTTTTCGGCAGCCGCGGCGCCCGCGTGGCGCTGATCGCGCGGGGGGAAGACGGGCTGCGCGGTGCCGCCGACGCGGTGGATTACCTGGGCGGCACGGCGCTGCCGCTGCCCGCGGACGTGGCCGACTTCGAGGCCGTCGACCGGGCCGCCGAGCGGGCGGAAAGCGAGCTCGGGCCGATCGACGTGTGGGTGAACGTAGGGTTCACCTCGGTGTTCGCCCCGTTCACCGAGATCACCCCGGCGGAGTTCCGACGGGTCACCGAGGTCACCTACCTGGGCTACGTGCACGGCACGATGGCGGCGCTGCGCCGCATGGTGCCCCGCGACCGCGGCACGGTCGTCCAGGTCGGGTCCGCGCTCAGCTACCGGTCGATCCCGCTGCAGTCCGCGTACTGCGGCGCGAAGCACGCGGTCAACGGCTTCACCGAGTCGGTCCGCACCGAGCTGATGCATGACCGGAGCAACGTGCGGATCACCGTCGTGCAGATGCCGGCCGTCAACACGCCGCAGTTCTCCTGGGTGCTTTCGCGGCTCCCGCGGAACCCGCAGCCGGTCCCGCCGATCTACCAGCCCGAGGTCGCCGCCGAGGGAGTCGTCTTCGCGGCCGGCCATCCAAACCGCAAGGAGTACTGGGTGGGCGGGTCCACGGTGGCCACGATCCTTGCACAGAAGCTGGCCGCGCCGTTGCTCGACCGCTACCTGGCCCGCACCGGGTACGACGCACAGCAGACCGGGAAGCGGGCGGGACCCGGCAGGCAGGGCAACCTGTGGCAGCCGGTCGACGAACCGCCGGGCAGCGACCACGGCGCGCACGGGACCTTCGACGACCGGTCCCGTGACCACAGCGGGCATCTTGCCGCCGCGGAAACGGCCGAGACGGCCGGCTCGGCCGTCACCCGTGGTTTCGGCGCACTGCGGAACAGGGTCCAGGGGAGCGCCCACCGGGCAGCGGGCGACGGGTCGCCGCCCGACGACCATGGTGCGGCGTCATGACAGCCCAGACGATGCCCGTGGTGACCGATGCGGTCTTCCCGGTCGTGGACGGCGTCACGGCTGCGGTCTACGAGATCCCCACCGACCGGCCGGAGGCGGACGGCACGCTCGCCTGGTCCTCGACCACCCTGGTGGTCGCGCACGTCACCGGCGGCGGGCGGACCGGGCTCGGCTACACCTACGGTTCCGGCGCGTGCAAGCCGCTGATCGAGGGCGAACTCGCCGGGGCGGTCACCGGCCATGGCGTCCTTGACACGGGCGCGGCCCTGGAGGCGATGGTCCGTGCGGTCCGTAACCTGGGCCGCCCAGGCGTCGCGTCCTACGCGATCTCCGCGGTGGAGACGGCGCTGTGGGACCTCAAGGGGACACTGCTCGGCGTGCCGGTAAGCCGCCTGCTCGGCGCGGTCCGCGACACTGTGCCCGTCTACGGCAGCGGCGGGTTCACCACCTATGACGAGCCCGCCGCCCGCACGCAGCTGGAGCGGTGGAGCCGCGACCTGGCCATCCCGCGCGTCAAGATCAAGATCGGCGAGTCCTGGGGCACCGCGGAGGCGCGCGACCTGGCCAGGATCGCGTTCGCCAGGAAGGTCATCGGCCGGGACGCGGAGCTGTACGTCGACGCCAACGGCGGCTACACCCGCAAGCAGGCGGTCCGGGTGGCCCGCGCCATGGCCGAGTACGGCGTGACCTGGTTCGAGGAGCCGGTCAGCTCCGATGACCTGGACGGCCTGCGCGAGGTGCGCGACCAGGTCGACCCCGACGTCACCGCGGGGGAATACGGCTACGACCTGCCCTACTTCGCC
>JAWWPV010000977.1:0-4734 GCA_033854775.1 Trebonia sp. | reverse complement strand
ACTTCCCCGGCCAGGACATCGCCCGCGCCCACCGCCAGGCCCGGGAAATCACCGGCCAGTGGCTGGCATCCGCATGGCATCCCGCCCTCACGGAGCGCTGGCAGCACCGGCACCACCGCCTGGCCGCCGCGGTCCCCGGACCGGAAGCCGTGCTCGCCGACGTGATCACCCACCCTGTCCCGGTGAGGAAACCACCATTGGCCACTGTCACCGTGACGAGCGCATTCCCGGCCAGCCGCGGCGGCGACGCCGCCGCCCTGGTCTTCGAGTACATGGCAGCCACCCAGGCCGAGAACGGACGGCCGGTGCCATCTGGCATTGCTGAGCTCCCCGCCGTGCTCCGCCGTGAATGCAGCAGCCTGCACGACGTCTACCGCTCGCCGGGAGTCTTCCTGATCGCCGACCTCGCTGGCCAGCCCGTCGGCTGCGTCGGCCTCTCCACCTTGCCCGGAGGGCGCACGGCAGAGGTCAGACGGCTCTACGTCCGCCCGGCACACCGCGGCAACGGGACCGCCCGCATCCTGATGAGCCGCGCCCACGATCACGCCGCCCGGCACGGCATGACCAGGCTGATCCTCGATGTCCTGCCCGCCCGCACAGCCGTCATCAGCTTCTACCGCCGCCTCGGCTACACCGAAACCAAGCCCTTCGAGACCGAGTCGCCCGTCCCGATGACCTACCTGGAGCGGGCCGTTACGATGTCCGACATCCTCAGTGGCCCCTGAAGTCCCAGCCATGATGGGCACCCACCCAGCTTCCAGGTGGCCTACCGAGCTGACCGAGGTGGCAAGAGGTCTATGCAGTCACTTCGGAGCGGGGTAAGGATGACTTCCGCGAGGTCCTCCAGTTGGTCCAGCTGCTGGTTCTCGAGAAGCTCGAACACTCGGGCACGGACTTCCGCGACGTAGCCGGGCTCCACCTCAGTGAGAAGGCGCGCCCCCGGTTGCGTCAGCCTCGCCAGGGTCTTCCGCGCGTCCGTTGGGTCCGCGCTGCGCGCCAGCAGGCTTCGTTTCTCCAACCGGCCGACGATCCGCGACAGGTGCGAGGGTGTCACGCTGGCGGTGGCAGCCAGGCGGCTCATGTGGATTTCGCGATCCTCGCTGAGCGACAAGCAGCGCAGTACCCCGTACTCGGCGTGGCTGAGATTCGCGGACTGCTCCAGGTAGGTATCCAGCTCCGCGGGCAGCCACATCATGACGCCCACGAGCAGCGACCATGTCCGGTCCTGCTGCGGCGAGAGGCGATCTGCTGCAGGCATGATCACAGAGTACCGTTCCTTGCCGTGGAAAGTAATCCGATGTAGCGTTCGTTTCCGCAGCAAGTACTTGCTGCATCATGCCCAGCAGAAAGCAGAACTTACATGCGCGCTGTCCGTTTCCACTCGTACGGAGCCCCCGACGTCCTCATCGTCGAGGACGCGCCGGAACCTCATGCCAGTCAGGGTTCAGTTCGGATCAAGGTGCACGGCACGAGCGTGAACCCGATCGACGTTCTCCTGCGCGCCGGCCATCTCGCGCAGTTCCTGCCGCTGACCCTGCCCGCCATCCCGGGCCGGGACGCTGTCGGTGTCGTCGACGAGGTCGGTTCGGATGTGACGGACACGCAGGTGGGTGACGTCGTATTCGGTCTCGGCGGGGTCAGTGACACCACGGCCGAGTTCGCGGTCCTGACTGCATGGAGCACCGTCCCTGAGCGTTGGTCGACGGCCCAGGCCGCGGCAGCAGGGCTCGCATCCGCCACCGCAGCGGGCGCTCTCGACGCTCTAGGTGACCTGAACGGCAAGACGCTCCTCATCGAGGGCGCTTCAGGTGCCGTCGGCAGTGCCGCAGCAGCGTTTGCCCTCGCCGCTGGCGCCACCGTCATTGGCACAGGCCGTGAGAGCAACTTTCCGTACCTCAAGTCACTCGGCGTTCTCCCCACGACGTACGGTCCGGGACTGGCCGAGCGTGTGGCCGTCCTCGCGCCCGGCGGTGCGGACGCAGCCCTACATTCCGCCCCGTCCGACTCACTGCCCGACCTACTGGGCATCATCGGGGACACCTCCCAGGTCGTCACCGTCATTGACGACCAGGGAGCCGCGCAACTCGGCCTTAGGAAAGTCGACGCCCGCAACGACTCAGCCCTGCTGCGGTACGCAGCCGCGATCGGGCGGGACGGGCTCTACACGCCCCGCGTCGACCACGAGCTCTCCCTAGCCGACATCGTCGAGGCGCACACCCTAGCCGAGAACAGCAGAGGCAAGGTCGTCATCACACAGCCCTGACCGGCCTGGCAACGCCGTGCGGCACTGGGAGCGTGTCCAGCAGGATCTAGCGGCAAGAGCTCAATTGCCGTCGCTGACCAGCGTGCGCCGCGGAGAGCGCTAGAGGTCGTAGACAGTGGGAGTGGAGGTATAAGCGCGGCCGGAGGGAACGGTCCAGCGGAAGGTACCTGGTTCTGGCTGCTCGACTTTCCAGCCGGCGGCTTGCTTGCACCGGTGGTGGCGTCTGCATTTCGGCGCCAGGTTGCACTGGCAGGTTGGGCCGTCCGGGTAGGGGACGGTGTGGTCGAGGTCGCAGTCGACCGCCTGGGCGTTGCAGGCCGGGGCGGTGCACGTGGCGGTGCGAGCGCGAACAAGGTGCTTGAGCCCCCGGCTGGGGCTGTAGTGATCCTCGGCGTCCCCGTGGTCACATCTCCCGTGTGAGATGGGGCGGAAGGTGACGTTGAGGCGGCGGATCAGGTCAGCCAGTTGCTGGGCTTGGGCAGGGTCAGGCGACAGATCACCGCGACTGTCCGCGCTGGGGGTTCGCGGAGATTTCTGGTCTGGCGGGTCGCCCGACCGTGACGGGGTTGGCGGGGGTGGTGTCCAGGGGTGCTGGCCGCGGGCGCAGCCGTGGGCCAGAGCGGTGCCGTCTGGCGCGATGAGGGTCAGGCAGAAGCGGGTCCGGGGGCTGAGTGAGGCGGCCCAGGTGAACGCTCTGGTGCCGTCCGCATCCAGGAGACCCCAGCTGCCGACCTGGGCTGGGGCGGTGGACCAGCCGAGCAGCGTGCCGGCCGGGACCAGGATGTTGATCAGGGCCGGCAGCGGGGCGAGGTCCCCGCTTGTGGCGCCGGGACCGGACACGTCGCCGCGGAGCGGAGGCGCGCTCTCTTCCTCGTCGGCGCTGCCGTCGGCCGGATCGGTCGCGAAGTCGGGGTCGTCGGGGCAGTCATCCTCGTCGCGGTAGCCGGGGTCATCCTGCCAGTCCTCGCGCGCGGGGTTGGCCGGCGCGTCGGCGGGGCGACTGCCCGGCCCGCCGTTGCCGGCAGGAGAGCCGGTGACCGGACCGGCGGGGGATCCGGGCTCGGGACTAGCTGGCTCAAGGTCTCGTCCGCCGGCGAGGCGGTCCAGGGGATTGCGGCCCTGGAGGAGTTCGGTCATGACCAAGGCGCGCAGGTGCTGCAGGGAGCCTGCCCAGCTGGCGTTGCGCAGCTTGACGGCGAGCGCGTCGATGTTGGCCTTGGCCGCGAGGGCCGTTACAGGGTCCAGTTCCCGGCCGGCTAGCAGCGCGTTCCCTGACCGCTCGTGCTTCACCTCGACCCGCCGTCCGTCCTGGCGGGCGCGCTCCCTGCGCCGCTTCACCGCCTCGGGGTCGAGCTTCATTTCCAGTGCCGCGGCCTTGCGACCGAGCTGATCGGGGCGCAGGCCTGGGGCGGCGCCCGCGAGCACCTCATCGGCGCGGGCCGCGTCCGGTGGCGTCAGCGACCAGGTGTAGCTCCAGATGATGTACGCGCGGGTGGCGTCGATCGTGCCGTCAGCCATCCCGGCGAGGGTCCGCGGGAGGCGCGTGGCCAGGTCGGTGGCCTGCCAGATCCGCTCGTCGGCGTAGTGAGCGGTGGAGACAAGCTCGCCCGCGAGCTCCTCGCCGGGGAACTGACCGGGGCGGCAGTGCAAGGGAACCTTGCGGGACTTTGCCTCTTCGCGCTCGGCCTCGCGGCGGCGGGCGAACTCTGCGATCGCCACGGTCTGCAAGTAGGCGGCGCGGTTCTCCAGCCGTCGCGCCGCCGATAGCGCGCCGGTCAGCTGGGCGTCGGACAGGGCCGCGAGGTCGGACACCGCCTGCTCGGTCACCGCGGAAAGGACCGGGCCAGGACGCAGCACGTCGGCGGCCTTGTCCTGGCCGAAGGCCGCGCTCAGTGCCGCACCGCCGAGGCCGTCCGGGCCGCACATCGCGGCCAGCAGCGCGGGGTCCAGGTCGGACGCGTCACCGAGGCTGATCGATATCGCCGGGCCCTCCAGCTCGGACTCCTCGGGGATCCGGCAGCGGCCGGCTTCGATATCGGCGACCCAGCGCTCAAAATCAGCGTCTAGGTCGAAGTCATCCTCGGCGGAGATCCCATCCGGGCCGGGAGCATTGTCATCGGACGGAGGAAGGCCGGCCCGCGGCCCGGCGGCGGGGAGTTGTTCCGGCGCGAGGCCGGAGGCTGGTGATGTCTCGTGCTCGCCCATGCCGGCCCTCCTTCCGGATCATCGCTGGCGTGAACGTCTCGATACGAACATTATAGCGAAACTCGGCCGTGCGTTGGCGTTAATTAAATGCCCAATTTCAAGATCTTTTCCAAGTGTGATTTACGAAATATCCGAGATGTCGGGCGGCCTCGACGCGCCATCGAATGTGGCGGATAGTTTGCGTCGCTATGAGCCTGTTTTCAAAGTCCGCTCTGGTGGTGTGGGTGTGGTGGTTTGCCCGGATATGCGGTGTCGCCGTCATGCCG
>JAWWPV010000976.1:0-3189 GCA_033854775.1 Trebonia sp. | reverse complement strand
CGTGGCGTCCGGCTCAAGGCACGCGGTGAGCAGCCGCGCCAGGTCCGTGGCGGTCGACGACAGCCCGCCCGCCGCGGACATGACGCCCAGGTGCCACGGCGGTGCCGGCCGTCCGCGCTGGTGACCTTGGACGGGCGTGGCGTCGAAGGAGGTGGCCCGCAGGCCGAGCGGGCCGCAGACCCGGTCGGCGACCAGCCTCTCGTACTCCGCGCCCGCGGCCTGCCCGAGCAGGTACCCGAGCAGCCCGAACCCGTAGTTGGAGTACAGGTACGGCTGGCCGCCTCCCGGTGCCGACGCCAGTGAGCGGCGCGCCTCCCGCAGGAAGCGCCCGGCGGGGTACCGCGCGTAGGGATCGTTCGGGCGCAGCAGCGCGTACCTGCGCACCCCGGGCGGCAGGCGCGGCAGCCCGGCCGTGTGCGTCGCCAGGTCAAGCAGGGTGACCTGGCCGGGGGTGGCCCCTGGCAGGTAATCCGTCGCCTTGCCCGGCAGGAGCACCTGGCCGCGCGCGGCCAGGTCGGCGAGCAGCAGGCCGGTCAGGCACTTGGTCACCGAGCCGATCTGGAACACGGTGTCCGCCCCGGTGCCGCCGTGCCCGCCGACGGTCACCTCCCCGTCCGCGACGACGGCGTAGGAGACCGCCGGCACCGCCCGGCGCTCGACCAGGGCGCCCAGCCGCGTGATGACCAGCTCCCGGATGTCAGGGTCACGGTTCACGTTGCCACCGTACGCCGGGGTATCAGGTCAAGATTGCGGGTCAAAAGCGGCACGGGGCCGACCGGGGCGGAGGCGAGGGCGGGCATTTCACCCGTTCGGGCACGAAACGCCGCCATGGACTGGGCGGCCAACGTGATTGCGGGTCAAAGGCGGCGCAGTTCGCCGCGTTTGACCCGCAATCATCGGCAGATACCCTGTGGGGGTATAACGCTCTAGGCGGTGATCGGGACGCTCGACTCGGTCGTGTAGACCGCGAACGTGAACGTCTCGGTGAAGTACAGGCGCACCGTGTCCGCGTCGTGGGACAGGTAGCCGATCGACAGGTCCTGGCCGAGCCTCAGCTCGTAGTCACCGCCGCGGCTGGACAGCAGGAGCGCGCCGTCGATCGCCGGCGCCCACATGATGTCGCCGTCGAGCACCCTGGCCAGGTGCTCGCGGATCGGGTAGCCGTGATCCGAGGTCTCGCTGACCGCCGTCCACGCGTCCGCGGAAAGCAGCAGCGAGTACGGGCCGTCCACGCCGGCCAGCCGCAGCTCGCTGACCGCCTTGCTGACCACGTCCGGGTAGTCCCGCACCTCGCCAGGCAGCGAAAGGGCGGGGTTGGACGAGGCCTGCCGGATCCCGGTGATCTGGCCGGCCGCGTAGCCGTCGAAGACCGCCCGGTCCTCGGCGAAGGCGATCTTCTTCGCGGCGTCCTTGACCGGCTGCCAGTCCGGGTCGAGCGCGCCACGCTCGACGGAGTCGATCTCGGTGCGGGAAAGGGTGAACGGCACCCGCAGCTCAACGACGGGACGCCAGTCGCGCAGGGCCGCGGTCACCCCGTCCGCCGGCGGGTCCACCGTTGTCACGTGCCCGGTGCCCACGCCCGCCAGGGCCAGGCCGTCGGGCCCGGTCACGTCGACCGCCCGCCGCGCGGCGGCGTGCAGGGCGAACGTGCGCTTGGCCTCCTCCTCGATGCCGGCCCATGCGGCGGCCGAGACCGGGGCGAGCTCGCGGTACAGGTTGTTCATCGTTCCCCTTTTCACAGTCCTTAGCTATCTGGCCTTAGCTATCTGGTCTACCCGGCGGCTATCTGCTGGTACCCGGCGTCCGTGCCGGCTAGCCCTTGAGCGACCCGATGCCGAGCGACCCGTCGCCAGCAGGCGGCGTGGTCCCGGACGTACCGGAGGCGTCAGGCGTGGCGGAGACGGCGACCGTGGCGGGCATCCCCGGCGGGTCGTCGAGGAAGTCCGCGCACGGGGCGAAGAACAGGGAGCCGGTGATCGCGGTCGAGAAGTCGAGGATCCGGTCGGTATTGCCGGGCGGCAGCCCGATGAACATGTTCGACAGCATCTCCTCGGTGACCGACGGCGTGGCGGCGTACCCGATGTAGTAGGTGCCGAACTCGTCCTGGCCCGGGTTGCCGAACGGCATGTTCGCCCGGATGATCTTCCGCTCCTCGCCGTCCGGCCCGGTGATCGTGTTCAGCGCCACGTGGGAGTTCGCCGGCTTGACTTCGTCGGGCATCTCGATGTCGTCCAGCTTGCTGCGGCCGATCACGCGCTCCTGCTCCTCGATGCTGATCGCGTTCCAGGCCGCCATGTCGTGCAGGTACTTCTGCACGATCACGTAGCTGCCGCCGGCGAAGTCCGGGTCGTCGTCCGCGCTGACGATCGCGGCGTTGATGGCGACCGCGCCGCCCGGCGACTCGGTTCCGTCAACGAACCCGATCAGGTCACGCTCGTCGAAGTAGCGGAAGCCCTGCACCTCGTCGGCGGCCTCGGCCGCGCCCTGCAGCCGCTTCATCACCTGCGTGGCGAACTCGAAGCACAGGTCCATCCGGCTGGCCCTGATGTGGAACAGCAGGTCACCGGGGGTGGCCGGGGCCTGGTGGCGGGATCCGGTGAGCTCGCGGAACGGGTGCAGCTCGCGCGGGCGCGGGCCGGCGAACAGGCGGTCCCACGCGTCGGAGCCGATCGCGGTCACCACCTGGAGCGAGCCCTCCGGGATTCGGAACCCGACGGACCGCCCCAGTCCGGACAGGTCGGGCAGGAGGTCGCGGACCGTGTCCTCCCCGCCGGGGCTGATGGTGAGCACGAGGAATACCGCTGCCGCGGTCAGCGGGCTGACCACCGGCTGTGGCGCTGGCTCCTCGATCGGCTGCGCTGGCACAGGCATGTCCCCTTCGGCATCGTCCGCCCCTAGCCTTCCATATCTAACCGCCGATTGCCCGCCGGGGCCGGTCGGAAACGCCGCCGGCGGCGAGTGGATGTGCCCCTGGTGCTGTTAGAGCGACACCAACGGCACATCCACGCGGGCACGCCGCCCGGGGCGCCGTGATAACAGCAAGAAGCGCTCCGCGCGTGCCCGGCTCCACTTGCCGCGCGTAAGCGCCCGCCTGGCGGCTGGCCGGATGGTTGTGGCAACGGGCCGCCTATAGGCGGCCCGTCGGTATTCACCCAAGGCCTGCACAACGTGTTCGATGTGAGCGCCTCG
>JAWWPV010000975.1:0-8144 GCA_033854775.1 Trebonia sp. | reverse complement strand
CGGTGGCGGTGAAGCGGCTCTGCACAATGTCGCTCGCAGTATCCCGTAGCGGGTTGGCACGGCCGCCGAATATGCGTCTCCTGCTGGAGCATCCGATCGAGTTGCGATGATCCGGATCCGTGATCCTGGCTCAACCCTCAGCCTCGCGAGCGCTGTCGTGCGCTCGGTGACAGTACACGTCGGGTCGATGACGGTCTCAAGGCTGCTGACCGGGTTGTGTCTCGCTTCGATGAGGTCGAGCGCGAGCGCCAGGCGCTCAACGATCATCTCGTCGTTGGCGTGGCGTGTGCCGACGCGCTCTAGCCACGCGGTGCCGGCCGAACATGCCCGCTCTGGTGAGCGGGGAAAGGGCTCCGTTCCGGGCTGACTTTGGCCGTCGGGGCCGCGACGGATGATCCGCGCCCGCCGGTCTGCCCCGGCTACGACGCCGGAAAGGGCAGCCGCGCCGCGCAGAAGCCCGTCGAGCCCCACGCCCGCGGCGACCAGTGCGTCGAAGTAAGAGACGACCTTCAGGGCGTCGCTAGCCTCCGGATCGAGGGCCGTAAGCCGTCCGACGAGTTCCTGCATCTGCCCCTCCTCGCGCGTATGGCCAGCTTACCGCCCCTTGGTCCGCGAGATCAGGCTCCAAGAAGGCGCGCGACCCATGCGTTCCTGGCGGCCGTCGCCGCCTGCGCCAGCGCCGTGTGCGGTGCGGCCACGTCGAAGCCGTGGAATCCGCCGGGCCAAACGTGCAGTTCGGCCCGGCCGCCGGAGTGCCACAGCGCGGTGGCGTAGGCGACGTCCTCGTCCCGGAAGAGCTCCGCCGAGCCGCAGTCGATGAACGCCGGCGGGAGCCCGGAGAGGTCGGTGGCGCGTGCCGGGGCGGCGTAGACCGAGACCTCGTCGGTGCCGCGGCGGTCGCCCAGGAGCGCGGTCCAGCCCGTCAGGTTGCTCTCGCGGTTCCAGGGCCCGAAGCCGTCGTACTGCAGGGTCGAGACGGTGCGGTCGCGGTCGTCGAGCATGGGGTAGATCAGGACCTGCCCGGCGAGTTCGGGGCCCTTGCGGTCGCGGGCCAGGAGCGCGGTGCCTGCTGCGAGCCCTCCGCCAGCGCTGGCGCCGGCGATGATGAGCCGGCTGAGGTCGATACCGAGTTCGGCGGCGTGATCGGCGGTCCAGAGGAGTCCCGCGTAGCAGTCCTCCACCGGGTACGGGTCCGGGAACTCGGGCGCGAGCCGGTACTCGATCGAAACGACGACGGCGTCGTGCTCGACGATCCAGGAAAGGAAGTGGCTCACGCCGAACGTGCGGTCGCCCATGATCATTCCGCCACCGTGGATCTGGTAGACGCCCGGGCCCTGGCCTGCATGATCTGCGCGGGCGAAGACCGACACCAGCATGTCGGCACCTTCATATCCGGGAATCGTGAGATCCCGGCGCTTGACTCCGGCGGCGCTCAGCATCTCCTCGACCGGCTCGAACTGGTTGCCCGCCTCGCGGAACGCTGGAATCACCTCGGGTGTGATCGTCGGAACCTCGGCGTCGACAAGCGCGAGTACAGCCTCGAGCTCGGGGTCGAACGGCGGTCGGCTGAGCTGCGACATCGGACTCCTTCAATATGCGTTGCTGCTCGCAACTGCGGTGAGTTGCGTTCATGATTCGCTGGAACTTTCGCTGGCGACACCGCCGTTCGCGGCGGATGTCAGTCGATCAGCCCGCCGTCCGGGCACCACGGCGATCGTGTGGGGCTCGATTGCTGGATCTTGCCTGGACACGTCCGGGCTGGGATCATCGCTGAGTGGTCGTTTCAGCGGCGGTAGCACCAGCCATATACCAAGCGCACGGCTTGGCTCCCACAATGGCTCCCACGCAAAAAAGCGGCAACCCGAAAGCTGCCGCTGAACTGCTCATTCCTGGTGGAGCTAAGGGGATTTGAACCCCTGACCCCCTCGATGCGAACGAGGTGCGCTACCGGACTGCGCTATAGCCCCTGGAACTCGACCCAGCGTAGCAAACTTTGCGGCTTGCTCGCGCCACTGACGGGGCAGACACGCGCTGTCGGCTAGTCGCCGACAGCGCGCAGCCTGGGTGTTTCGTAAGTCTCGTAGTAGTCCTCTTCCGCGGCCTCGGCGCTCGCGTTCGAGGTCGTGTACTTGCCTGCCAGGCCGGGCGCGAAGTCACGGCCAGGGCCTGAGTCCTCATAGTCGGCAGGAACAGGCGCGGCGGCGAATTTCGCGGCGAGTACCGCCGCCGCATCGGCGATGCCCTGGGTGTCCGTGCCCTCGACCGGGGTGACCTGCTGCGCCTGCACGTTCCTGGCACCGGCGTGCGCGGCCGACTCGGCCTCGTACTGCGCCCGCTCCGCGTCGGCCTGCGCGGCCTCGCGGAGCAGCAGCAGGTACCCCATGAGCATGATCGTGGGCGGCACGACTACCCACACGGCGGCCAGGCCGAGGACAGCGAGCGCGATCGCCGCGACTTCAAGGCCGATCAGCATCAGCAGGAGGCGACGGCGGGCTGCCAGCATGCGCCGCCGCGATTCGTCCGCGCTCACCGGCTCTGCGGCCCGGCCAAGGGCCGAGATCCGCCGTGGCGCCTCGTCGGCCTCCGCGGCCCCGTCCACGTCCGCTGGCGTGCCGTCCTCAGTTCCCGCGTCAGGCTCAGCGAGAACAGGCGGCTCTGCTGCCGCTGGAGGCGATACCCCGCGCGCCGAGTCGCGCCGAAGCCACCGGGGAATGAGCACGCACGCCCAGATCGCGACGATCGCCAGGTAAAGGATGGCGCTGCTCATCGGGTTTGTGCCTCCCCTCGGTCATTCCGGCACCGGGCACACCGGGCATGTGACGCAGCGTAAAGGGAGCGACTGCTGATAACGAGTACCCGCGCGGCGTGTCGCGAAGATCAACGGCAAAGTTCCGTTATGGCCTCCGTCATGCCCCGGACCGTGAAGCCCGCGACGCGGCGAGCGAACTCCGCCACCTTGGCAGCAACCCCGCCGGCACTTCCTCGGCGGTGATCGCGTAGCAGATGTGGTCACGCCAGGTGCCGTTGATGTGCAGTTGCCGCACCCGTATGCCCTCGTCCCTGAACCCGAGCTTTTCCACCACCCGGCGCGACGCGGCGTTCTCCGGCCTGATGGACGCTTCGAGCCGGTGCATGCCCATGACCCGGAAGCAGTGGTCGACGGCCATCGCCAGCGCCGTGGGGATGATCCCGAGCCCGGCGTACGACTCGTCGATCCAGTAGCCGATCTGCCCGGACCGCGACGACCCCCACACGATGGACCCGACGGTGAGCTGCCCGGCGAACTGCCCGCCGTAGGAGACCACCCAGGGCAGCGCGACGCCCTGCCTGGCCTCCCGCCGCATGGTGCGGACCATGGACACGTACGGCCCGATCGGGGACCTGACGAGCGGCGTCTCCGGGTTCGACGGCTCCCACGGGCGCAGCCACGAGGCGTTCCGCACCCGGATCTCGCGCCAGGCGCGCGCGTCGGACACGCGTATTGGCCTGAGCGCGACCGGCGCGTCGAGCAGGTCCGGCTCGGTAAGGGTGGCCGGCCACCCGTGGATGCGTCCCACGGCAGTCAATCGTTCCCCTGAGTGCTATTCCATCTAGCCTAAATCAGAGACGGTACCGCAACGTTATGCGTTCTCGGGGGCATGCTCTGCGTCTGTTTGATGAGAATGTCCCGTGCCCGCGTCCGTCCGCACGTGGTCGCCGCCGCGGATCTGGTCCACGGCGTGCACGAGGATCGGGCGCAGCACGTTCATCCCGTCCTTGACGCCGCCCGATGACCCGGGCAGGTTGACGATCAGCGTCCGCGACGCGATGCCCGCCAGCCCGCGGGACAGGATCGCGGACGGCACCCCGGCGGCGGCCCCCGCGGACCGCAGCGCCTCGGCGATGCCGGGTATCTCGCGGTCGACCACCCGGCGGGTCATCTCCGGTGTCTGGTCGGTGGGGGTGAGCCCGGTGCCGCCGGTGGTGACGGCCACGTCGTACCCGGCGGTGACGGAGTCGCGCAGTACCTGCTCAACGGCCTCGCCGTCCGGGATCACCAGCGGGCCGTCCACGACGTCGCACCCCGCCGTGCGGAGCAGTTCCACGAGCACCGGTCCTGAGCGGTCCTCGTATACCCCGGCCGACGCCCGGTTGGACACGGTGATGGCGAGCGCGCGAATCATGCGCGCCGCCAGGTGCCGGACTTGCCGCCGTCCTTGGCCTCGAGCCGGACGTCGGTGATCACCGCGCCCTTGTCGACCGCCTTGATCATGTCGATCAGCGTGAGCGCGGCGACGGACACGGAGGTCAGCGCTTCCATCTCCACTCCGGTCCGGTCGGCGGTGCGCACCGAAGCGGTGATCGCCACGCCGGAGTCCTCGACGGTGAGGTCAACGGAGACGCCGTGGATGGCGAGCGGGTGGCAGAGCGGGATCAGGTCTGGCGTCCGCTTCGCGCCGGTGATTCCGGCGATCCGCGCGACCGCGAGCGCGTCCCCCTTGGGCACGGTCCCGTCGCGCAGCGCCGCCACGGCCTCGGCCGACAGCAGCACCCGCCCGGAGGCCGTGGCCGTCCTTACCGTCACTTCCTTGGCCGAAACGTCCACCATCCGCGCGCGCCCAGCGTCGTCCAAGTGGGTCAGCCGCGCCGGTGCCGAATCACTCATGGCGCAAGCCTACGCGTCACTAACGAACGCTCAAGTCAAAGGCATGGACAAGGAAGCGAATTCCAAACGGTTTCGTGCGCCGCCTTCCCGTACTCGCGATCTCTTCTGTGCGTGGGGAGCGGGCTGGTGCTGCCGCAAGTCATCCCCGCCCCATGACACTCATGCGGGCGAAAGGGTGAAACACGAACTCGTTCGGGATAATCCTGAGGGTTACGGGAGGATTAGGACGTCTACCGTGTCGCCGGAGGGGAGTTGGGTTTCCCATTCTGGGACGATGATCAGCGCGTTGGCCCGGCCCAGGTAGGCGATCTGGTGTGAACCCTGGCCGGACAGGGGCGTGACCTTCGTGCCGTCGAGCACGCCGCGCAGGTACGACCGCCGGCCGGACGGCGAGCGCACCGGGCCGGTGAGCGTGGCCCGCACCGCGGGAAGCGACAGGTCATTCGCGCCCTGGAGGGCCGCGAGCGCGGGCCTGACGAACAGCTGAAATGACACGTAAGCGCTGACCGGGTTGCCTGGCAGCGTGAAGATCGGCACGCCGCTTTTCGCGCCCGCACCGCCCGCCCCGCCCTTGCCGATCACGCCAAAGCCTTGCGGCATCCCCGGCTGCATCGCCACCTTGCGGAAGGTCACGGTGCCGAGCTCGCGCAGCGCCGCCTTGACGACGTCGTGCTCGCCGCCCATGGACACCCCGCCGGTAGTGATCAGCAGGTCGGCGTGGATCAGCTGCTCCTCAAGGGCAGGCAGCATGCCCTTGAGGTCGTCGGACACCACGGAGCGCCGGTAGGCGTCCGCGCCGGCCTCACGGGCCGCCGCCGCGATCATGTAGCTGTTGGAGTCCCAGATCCGGCCGGGCACGAGCGGCGTGCCCGGCTCGGTCAGCTCGTCCCCGGTGGACAGCACCACGACCCGGGGCCTGGGGCGGACGGTGACCGCCTTGCGTCCAGCGGATGCCGCGACCGCTACCTGCATCGGCCGCATGCGCGTCCCCGTGGTAAGCAGCGTCTCGCCTTTGGCCGCGTCGCCGCCCGCGTAGCGGACCGCGTTGCCCAGCTCCGCCTGGCGGTAGATCGCGACCTGGGCGTCGCCGCCGTCGGTCCACTCCACGGGGGCCACGGCGTCCGCTCCCGCGGGCAACTGCGCGCCGGTCATGATCCTCATCGCGGTGCCCGGCGCCAGCCGGTAGACGCCGATGTCGCCCGCCGCGATCTCGCCGGTCACCCGGAGGGTCGCGGGCGAGTCCTTGGCGGCGCGCGCGACATCGGCGGCCTGGACGGCGTACCCGTCCATGCTCGAGTTGTCGAAGGGCGGCAGGGCGACGGCCGCCGTCACGTCCTCCGCGAGCACGCAGCCCTCGGCGGCCGCGAGCTCCAGGCTGGTCGACGCGAGCGGGGTGATCGCCGAGAGGATCGTCGCCTGGTACGCCTCGACCGTGCTGAGCGCGCTGTCGGCGGCGGCGACTTCCGGCGTGGCGCCTGACGTCACCGCTGCTCTTCGAGGAACTTGCGGAGCCAGGGGATGAACTCCCCGGCCAGGTCGGGCCGCTCGGCCGCGAACATCACCATGGTCCGAAGGTAGTCCAGCTTGTTGCCCGTGTCGAAGCGGCGCCCGCTGAACAGCACGCCGCGGAGCTCGCCCTTGGTGGCGAGGACCTTGAGCGCGTCGGTGAGCTGGATCTCCCCGCCTCGTCCAGGCGGTGTCTCGCGGAGCACGTCGAAGACCTCGGGGTCACACACGTAGCGCCCGATCACGATCCACCGGCTTGGCGCGGTGCCCAGGGCCGGCTTCTCGACCAGGTCGGTGATCATGACCACGTCGTCCTCCGTGGTCGCCTCGACGGCCGCGCAGCCGTACAGCGAGACCTCCTCGGGATCGACTTGCATCAGGGCGACGACGCTGCCGCCGTGCTGTTCCCTGATGTCGATCATCCGGGTGAGTAGCGGGTCCCCCGGGTCGATGAGGTCATCGCCGAGGAGCACCGCGAACGGCTCGTGCCCCACGTGCTGCGCCGCGCACAGCACGGCGTGGCCGAGCCCCCTAGGGGCTCCCTGGCGCACGTAGTGCATGGTGGCGAGCTCGCTGGATTCCCGGACGAGGCTGAGCTTGTCCCAGTCCTCCTTCGCGATCAGCGCTTCCTCGAGCTCGTACGCCCGGTCGAAGTGATCTTCGATGGAGCGCTTGCTTCGGCCTGTGATAAGCAGGACATCGTTGAGGCCCGCTTTGACGGCCTCTTCCACGACATACTGAATCGCAGGCTTGTCGACGACAGGCAGCATTTCCTTGGGCGTCGCTTTTGTCGCCGGAAGGAACCGCGTTCCCAGCCCGGCGGCGGGGAGCACGGCTTTGGTTACTGCTGGCGTCCTGGCATTGCCGGTATCGACCATGGGTCAAGCGTAGTGACTTCTAGGGAGCAAAGTGCACGACATACCAGCCTCTGACGCGCCGCGTGAGCAGCAACGCGCAGGTCAGGGGGCCGATCCGGCCGTCGATGCAGCCCAGAAGGCCGATATAGCCCGGGGAGCCGGCAAGGGGAGCCTGCGGCGTCGGCTCGTCGCGGCTCGTGCGGCCATGTCGGATTCGGAGCGTGCGGCGGCGGGGCGCCTTATCAGGGACCAGGTGCTCGAAATGCCGGAAGTGTCCGCCGCGGGGACGGTGGCGGCCTATTACTCGGTCGGCACGGAACCCGACACGCACGGGCTAGTCTTCGCGCTGTGGAAGCGCGGCAGCTACGTGGTCCTGCCGGTGCTGCTCCCCGACGGTGACCTTGACTGGGCGTCCTATGAGGGGCCCGACTCGCTCGCGCCGGGGCCGGGGGGCCTGCTCCAGCCGGTGGAACCGGTTCGCGGCCCGGGCACCGTGGCCCGCGCGGACGTGGTGCTCGTCCCTGCCCTGGCCGTCGACGTCAGCGGTAACCGGCTCGGCCGTGGCGGCGGCTCCTACGACCGGGCGCTCGCCAGGGTTGGCGGCCAGGTGCCGACGATCGGGCTGATCTACGACGGCGAACTGGTGCCAAGCGTTCCGACCGAGCCGCACGACCGCGCGGTACGCGCGGTCATGCGGCCCGCGCACGGCATCAGCTGGATGCCTGCAAGCGGGCCAGGCGCGGAATCAGCCGGGCGCTTGCGCAGTTATCCTTAGCAGTCTGCTACTGCGAGTGCTAATCTAACGAACCGATTGGTTCCGCCTGGGAGGAATCGTGCCCACTTACCAGTACGTCTGCACCGAATGCGGCGGCCAGCTTGAGACGGTGCAGAAGTTCACGGACGAGCCGCTGACGGTACATGAGGACTGCGGCGGTCGGCTGCGCAAGGTCTTCTCGCCAGTGGGCATCGTGTTCAAGGGGTCTGGCTTCTACCGGACCGATAGCCGTGGCAAGGAGCCGTCGGCCGCCTCGTCCTCGGCCGCCGCCTCGAAGGAGAGCGCCTCGAAGGAGAGCGGGTCGAAGGAGAGCGGGTCGAAGGAGAGCGCCTCGAAGGAGAGCGCCTCGAAGGAGAGCGGT
>JAWWPV010000974.1:0-11968 GCA_033854775.1 Trebonia sp. | reverse complement strand
AGCTCGGCGGCATCCGTGACCTCCGGGTCCTGGTGTCGCCGCCCGTCCCGGTGCCGCCAGGACCCGGTCGGCGGCTGCCGGTGCCGCGGCCGCGTCCTGCTGCCCCGTGGTCAGGTGCAGAGTGGTCAGCGGCACCGTGGCGGCCCCCGGCGTACGAGCCCGGGTCCATGGCGTCGACGCGGACCGCCTTCGGCGAGGCGGTGGCCGCCCTCGGCGACGTCCGGCCCGATGTCGTCGTCCTCGACGGCGAGGTGAGCGACTCCACGCGCACCGCGTCGTTCGCGAAGGCTCACCCGGAGCGGTTCTTCGAGTGCTATACCGCCGAGCAGCAGATGCTCGCCACGGCCGTCGGGATGCAGGTGCGCGGCTGGGTTCCGTTCGCGGCCACCTTCGCCGCGTTCTTCACCAGGGCCTACGACTTCATCAGGATGGCGGCGGTCAGCCGGGCGAGCATCCGCCTCGTCGGCTCGCACTCCGGTGCCTCGACCGGCGCGGACGGCCCGTCCCAGATGGGCCTTGAGGACCTGGCGGCGCTGCGCGCCGTGCACGGCAGCACCGTGCTCTGCCCGTGTGACGCCAACCAGGCCGCCTGGCTGACGGGCGTGCTTGCGGACCAGCGCGGCGTCAGCTACCTGCGCACCAGCCGCGCCGACACGCCGGTGATCTACCCGCCTGGCGAGCGTTTCGAGGTCGGTGGCAGCCGCGTCCTGCGCTCGGCCCCCGGCGACCAGGTGACCCTGGTCGCCGCGGGCGTCACCGTGCACGAGGCGCTGGCGGCCGCGGACCTGCTCGCGGACGACGGCATCGCGGCGCGGGTCATCGACGCCTACTCGGTCAAGCCGGTCGACGTGGCCACGCTGCGCGCCGCGGCACGGGAGACGGGGCGGATCGTCACGGTCGAGGATCACTGGCCTGAGGGCGGCCTCGGGGACGCGGTGCTCAGCGGGCTCGCGGGCACCGGCCTGCCGTTGCCGGCGGTCACGAAGCTGGCCGTGCGCTCCATGCCTGGCTCGGCTACCCCCGACGAGCAGTTGCAGATGACGGGGATCGACATGGCGTCCGTGGCGACCGCGGCGGCGGGGCTCGTAGGGCTCTAGCGCGGACTAGAGCTGCGGCTTCCGCTTAATCCGGTCAGCGTGGGTAGGGGATCAGACGTGGCAAACGACGTGCAAGCGGACCTCGCGGGGTTGCAGAACGCCCTGCTGAGAACCGACAGTGTCGAGCAGTTCCTGCATGAGCTCGCTGTGCTCGCGGCGCGGACCGTGGGCGAGGGCGAGGGGATGTCCTGCGGGATGGCGCTGCGGCGGCGGGGTCGCCCGGCGTCCGCCACGGCGTGCAGCGACCCGCTGGCGTCCGAGGCGGACCGGGTGCAGGACCAGTCGGGTGACGGCCCGGCGTTGCACGCGCTGCGGCACGCGCGTCCGGTGAACGTCCGTGACACGGCGACCGCGAGCAGCTGGCCCCGTTTCTGCCGGCAGGCGGCGTCGCTCGGCATCCGCTCCTGCTACGCGGTGCCGCTTATGAGTGACGGCGAACCGGTCGGCGCGCTCGTGCTGTATTCGCGCCGGCCGGGGGCGTTCGGCCCGGAGGAGGCCAGGCAGGCGCAGAAGTTCGCCAGGCACGCCTCGGGGGCGCTCACGCTGTCGCTCCGGATGGCCTCGTGCGCCGATCAGAACGACCAGCTCAGATCGTCGATCGTGTCAAGAGCGGTCATCGACCAGGCGCTCGGCGTGATCATGGCTACGGAGCGGTGCCCGCAGGACAAGGCGTTCGCGCTGCTGCGGAGCGTCTCGCAGAACACCAACGTCAAGCTCCGTGACCTCGCCGCCACGATCGTGACGAGGGTCGCAGGCGAGCCGCCGGGGCCCACGGCCCCGTTCGAGGACGGGTGAGGCTCATTAGCGCCCGGGCGCGAGGCTGGCAGGCGAGCGACGCTCGGCTGCCGCTAAGCGCCCCGCACCAGCTCGCCGAGCGGGCATTCCGGCGGGGCGACATCCCCGCCGTCCGCCGGTTCGCCCGGGCGTTCGGCACGCGCATGGGCATCGGGTCCGCACGGCTCGCCGACTTCGTGCTCGCGGTCAGCGAGGCCGCGGCGTGCGCCACCGCCGCCGGGCCGTGCACTGCGCGGGTGCGGCTCTGGGTGACGGGCACCCGCGCGTTCTGCGAGGTCCGCGGCGACGGCTTGCTGCTGCGGCGGGTGGCGCGCGTTACCCAGCCCGGCGAGGAGGAGACGCTGCGCCGCTGGGTGCTCTCACGGATCTCCGACCACGTCTCCGTCGCATCGGGCCCGGACGGGGCGTGGGTGCTGCTGTCGATGACGGTTGCCTGACCGCGAGGTCCGCGACCGCCTCAGGGCAGTGGCTTCGCGCGATCCTCGGGCAGGGAGGCGACGGCCTCGGCCACGCTCGGGTGCACCTCGATCAGCCGGTTGATGCCGACGAGGTCAAGCACGCGCAGCACCGCCGCGGCCGTGACGGCCAGCCGCATGGTCGCCTCGGTCGCGGCGGCGCGCCGCGAGGCCCGCACCAGGGCGCTGACGCCGGCCGAGTCGATGAAGGTCGTCGCGGTCAGGTCCACCACGAGGCCGAGCGCCCCCGCGTTAAGGGTGGAAAGGAGCGTGTCTCGAAGGCTGTTCGCGTTGGTGAGGTCAATTTCCCCCGCCGCGGTGACCACAGCCGTCCGGCCGGACCACGTCGCAGCAAACCGATCATCGGACACGACAATCACCGCCACTTCACAAAGAGGGAGGGCGGGCCGCGTCTCCGGACCCACTTTAGTTTATGCGAGTTCCCGATTTGCTTGCGCTGCAATTGCCCGTTTCCCCCGCGACGTTTCCCGCGCGTCGCGTGGGTAGTCGATACCGGCGGAGGAACAGATGAAGCCGACTGACCCGCCCCGCCTAGCGCCGGGTGCAACGCACGCCGCCGGCCTTGGCGAGCGCCCCGCTGGCGGAGAGCGGCAGCCCGGCCCGGCTCGCCGTCCCCGACCGCCTATCACTGACCCGCACCCCCTCCCCAGGCAACAAAGAGAAAGTTGAGGCGAACATGCGACTCGGCTCCGTCATCCTGGTGGTCTGGCTGATCATCGGGCTTATCGCGACCGCACAGCGCGGGTATTTCAACGACCGGGTGAGCTGCGCGAGCGCCGGCACGGTCATCGTCACGATCCTGGCCGGCCCGCTCAACTTCGTCGGCGTCAACCCGAAGCTCTCCTGCCATTAAGAACCAAGAAATAGACTCAAGGCCGATCGTCCGAACGTGTGCGGCTGGCTCCGCCCGGCCACTTGATTGACGAGCGGGGACGGGCGGTGCTAGTCGTCGGCTAGGCTAGCCGCCGGTCTAGCCTAGCCGCCGGTCTGGTCGTCCGACGCTTTCCTGCGCAGCGACTCGACCAGCGCGGCCACGTGCCGCCGGTCCTCGGGTGACAGCTCGTCGATGCTGGCGATCAGGAGATCCCGGTCCTGATCGCCGGACTGAAGTTGGCCGGACGGTGCCTCGTCGTAGTAGTGCAGTCCCGTGGACTCGGCGGCAGCGGCGCGAACCACCGAGACCGGCACGTCGAGTCCCCTGGCGAGCGCGTCAATCGTGGCCGGGCGCGGCGGCCGCACCAGGTTCCTGGTGGTCGCGAGGGTGTAGACGGTGGAGCGCGGCAGGCCGCCGCGGCGCGCGACGTCGCCGTAGGACAACTTCCGCTCCCTGAGCCGCTCCTGGATCAGGCGTTGCAGAGGATTGGCGGCGTGCGCAACCTCTGTCAGCGAATCTCCCGGCTCTCCAGCCGGAAACTCCGGTTCGTTATTAGTAGCCTGCGCCGCCATAGTCGCCAACCTAACCCGGGTTCTAGAGGGGAGATCGGTCGCTACCTCTCCGTGTTGACTGATCGTACTACCTACTGTACGGTGATGGCCGTACAGTACGTACGTTTCCAAGCGTACATGAGGTAAACCCGATCCTCGAAGGGGGTCCCGAATGTCTAACGATCTTGCCATGACGATGGACGAGCTTGAGCGGGAGAGCGCGGAGCTTCTGCCCAGCCGCGAGACGCTCTGGTGCTGCAAGGGCCACTCGGGCTACGGCGTCAGCAACAGCTTCAACTTCACGCAGGTGGCGGCGGGCGGCAACAGCTACGGCGGCCTCGTCAACATCCCGATTCTGAGTGGCAACGCCATCAACATCGCACTCTAGCCCTGCTAATACCGCCGACCTGTCATGCTTCGGCGGGGTATGCATGGCAGCGGGAGGGCCGCTCGGACTCACCTCTGGGTGGCCCTTCCCGCATTCCGTGGCCGATGGAGGAATGCCCCGTGACCGTGGACACGGTCTACCCGCCCCGGCTCGCGGGCGGGATCGAGCTGCTCGGCGAGTTGAAGGACAGCGGCTTCGCCGAGCCGCAGTCACTGATCCGGCGCGCCGACGGCCAGGTGATCCAGCTCTCCCGGCTGCTCTACATGGTCGCTTGCCTGCTGGACGGGAACCGCGGCGCCGACGACATCGCGGCCGTGGTCAGCGCCGACCTCGGCCGGACGCTGACGGCCGACCAGGTCCGCTACCTCGTCACCGCCAAGCTGGCGCCGCTCGGCATCGTCGCCGGCCAGGGCGCGCCCGTGCTGCCCACGGCCAGCCCGCTGCTCGCACTCAAGGCGCGGGTCACGCTGCTCCCCGAGGCGGCCGCGTGCGCGGCGGGAACGTTCCTGCGGCCGCTGTTCCGCTGGCCGGTGATCGCGTCCGTCATCGTCAGCGTCGTCGCCCTGGACTTCTGGATCTTCACCACGCACGGTCTGGCCCCCGCGCTCGGCCAGCTGCTGAACGACCCGGTGGACCTGCTGCTCGTGGCCGGCTTGTCCGTCCTCTCCGCCCTGTTCCACGAGTGCGGGCACGCGGCCGGGTGCCGGTACGGCGGCGCGCGGCCTGGGCGCATCGGGGCGGGCCTCTACCTGGTGTGGCCCGCGTTCTTCACCAACGTCACTGACTCCTACCGGCTCAGCCGGGCGGGGCGCCTGCGCACCGACCTGGGCGGCCTGTACTTCAACATGATCTTCATGCTGGTGCTCGCCGCCTGCTACGCGGCGACCAGGGCGGAGATCCTGCTGCTCGTCATCGCCGTCACGCACCTGGAGATGCTGGAGCAGCTGCTGCCGTTCGTCCGCTTCGACGGGTACTTCATCCTGAGCGACCTGGTCGGGGTGCCCGACCTGTTCAACCGCGTCGCTCCCGTGCTGCGCGGCTTCCTGTCCCGGTGGCTCCGGGGTTCGAGATGGCTCCGTGGTTCCAGATGGCTCCGTGGTTCTAGATGGCAGAGCGATCCGCGCGCCACGGGCCTGCGCCGCGGCGCCAGGATCGTGATCACCGTGTGGGTGCTGAGCGTCATCCCGCTGCTCGCGTTCACCCTGGGGTACCTCGTCCTGCACCTGCCGGAGGTCAATCGCGCGCTGTGGCAGTCGGCGAGCCACGCGGCGCGCCTCGCGGGCGGGGCGCTAGCCGGCCACCGGTACGCCGCGGCGGCCGCGGACGCGAGCGGCGTGGCCTTGGCCCTGCTGTCGATCGCCGGCTCGCTCTACATCCTGGTGGGACTCGTGCGGCGGGCGGTCGCCTTCGGGCTGCGCTGGTCGGCGGGCCGGCCAAGGCGCCGCCTAATTGCCCTCCTCGTCGCCGTCGCCTGCGCCGTACCGCTCTCGATCTTCTGGCTGGTCGAGGGCCAGTTCAACGACTGGTGACCCGGCCAGAGCATCGATACTAGGTTCGAGTCAGGTGATCCGGATGAGTAACGTCGACAGACCTGGGTACCCGAGGCGCATAGCGCATCCGGGACCCGCGTGACGGCGATGACGGCCGCTGCCGGCGAGCCGGGTCGCTGCGTGACCCGCCTCAAGCAGGGCGAGGCCGCTCAGCTCGGCGCTCAGCGTAGGGGGGAGTCGGGGGATGACAATGCATGACCCGTTCGTCGGAATGGGCTACGGCTGGGGCTGGCGCATTCGCTGGCCAGGGGCCAGGCGCGGACCTGGCGGGCAGCCGCCTGGGCCGGGTGGCCGCGTGCGCGCGCCCTACCGGCGTGAGCTTTCGGAGATCGAACGCACCCTGATGGCGGACACGCCCGCGCTTTCTTCGAAGTTCGCCCTGTTCAATCACCTCACCAGCGGGGAGCAGCCCGTTGGCGTGGAACAGTTCCCCGCCCCGGCCTGGCCCCGGCCGCGGGCAGCGTACCTCGCGGTGCTGCTTGCCCTCGCGGCGATCGTGACCCTGTGCCTGGCGCTCAGCGCTCAGGTCCGCACGGCGGTGCGCCCCTGCCAGGCCACCGCGGCCACCGGGACGAGCGCCCAGGCTTCGGCGCGCGACCATAGCTGCAACGCGTACGCTAATACGAAGCAGTAGAAAGTCGTATCGGATGCCGTCTGGTCGGCCGGGAAGGCCGGCGACGCCGGCGCCGGCGACGGGACGGGGGCGGCGTGACGGTCGAAGATCTGGGGCACGAGGCCGCCGAGCTCGTCAGCCTTTCCCACGGGGAGGCGAAGTCGCTAAGCAAGCTGGCCGAGCTGGCGGTCAGGCAGGTCCCCGGGTGCGCGGCGGCGCACGTGACGATCTGGCGGGACGGCGAGCTCACCGCGGTGGCGGCCAGCCACCCCGATGCGGCCGAGCTCGTCGACCTGGAGACCAGGACCGGCCCGGGGCCGCTGCTCACCGCCGTGCGCGACGGCCGGCCGGTAAGCTGCCGCGACGCGCTCGATGAGGAACGGTGGCCGTGGTGGGCGGCCGAGGCGCTCCGCCGTGGCCTGCGCAACTCGGTCCACCTGGTCAGGAAGTCATCGTCGACCGCGCTTGTCCTCGCGCTGTTCGGGGTGCGCCCCGGGGCGCTTGACGCGGACGGGGTGCCGATGGCGGAGATGCTCGCCAGGTTCGGCAGCACGGTATTCGCCAACAGCCTCGCCTACGGGCAGGCGCAGCGGACCGCGACGCAGCTGAAGGACTCGGTGGCGGCCCGCGCCGTCACCGATCAGGCCAAGGGCATCCTCATGCACGCTCTCGGCTGCGACGCCGACGAGGCACTGCGCTACCTGCGGCGGGAGTCGCAGCGACGGCACGTCAAGGTCACCGAGGTCGCGGCCCGGGTCATCGCCACCTACGGGCCGGGCGGCCGGGTCACGCCCGCCTCCTGAGGCGGCACCCTTCGTAGGAGTAACTGACGGGCACCCGGGTACGGGGTGCCCGTTATGAACAGCGCATACGCGAGCCAGATCACGGTGACCGTCAACGGCGAGCGGCGCGCCGTGACGGTCGATAACCGGATGTCGGTTCTTGACCTGCTGCGTGAGCGGCTCGGCCTGACCGGCACCAAGAAAGGATGCGACCACGGCCAGTGCGGCGCGTGCACCGTGCTGGCCGACGGCCGCCGTGTCAACGCCTGCCTCGCCCTCGCGGTCGCCCATGACGGCGCCAGCATTCAGACGGTCGAGGGCCTCGCCGGCCCCGCGGGGCTGCACCCGCTGCAGCGGGCGTTCCTGCGGCACGACGCGTTCCAGTGTGGCTACTGCACGCCCGGCCAGCTCTGCTCGGCCGTGGGCATGCTCACCGAGCCTGGCCCGAGCGCGGTCACCCCGGACCTCACTACCGACCCGCCGCTGACACCGGGGGAGATTCGGGAGCGGATGAGCGGCAACCTGTGCCGGTGCGGCGCGTACGTGAACATCGTGAAGGCGATCAGCAGCGAGATGCCGCCGGGGAGCGAGCTCGCGGAGCCGCTGTCCGCCATCTCCGGTGGGGACACCGCCCCGCATCCGGCGGCGGACCGCCTGAGCGGGCAAGAGACGAGGGCGACGCCATGAGGCCGTTCACCTACGCCCGCGCGGGCAGCCCGGCCGACGCCGTCGCTCAGTTCCGTGAGGGCACGGCCTACCTGGGCGGCGGCACCAACCTCGTCGACCTGATGCGGCTCGGCGTGACCGCGCCGGACCATGTGATCGACGTGACCCGCGCGGTCAGCGACGAGATCACGGCAAGAGACAGCGGCGGGCTGACCATCGGCGCCGGGGTGCGCAACAGCGACCTGGCCAGCCATCCGCTGGTCCGTGAGCGGTATCCGATGCTCGCCCGCGCCGTGCTGAACGGCGCCTCTGGCCAGATCCGCAACGCGGCGACGACGGGCGGGAACTTGCTCCAGCGCACCCGCTGCCCGTACTTCCAGGACGTGTCGATGCCGTGCAACAAGCGCAGTCCCGGTTCTGGCTGCCAGGCCATGCGGCCGGGCGCGGACACCGAGCACCTGGCGATCATCGGCCACTCGCCCTTCTGCGTCGCCACGCACCCCTCGGACCTGGCGGTGGCGCTTACGGCGCTGAACGCCCGCGTGCGCGTGGCCAGCCCGGCTCGTTCTAGCCGGGGGATCGCCCCGGATGGCGGACGGTGGATCGAGATGCCCGGGCTGCACCGGCTGCCCGGCGGCGTGCCGCAGCAGGACACCGTGCTCAAGCCGGGGGAGCTGATCACCGAGGTGGAGCTGCCCCCTCCGCCGGGCGGCGCCCAGGCGTACCGCAAGGTCCGCGAGCGCGCGTCGTTCGCGTTCGCGCTCGTCTCGGTCGCCGCCCTGCTCGACGTCGGCCCTGACGGGCGGGTGCGGGACTGCCGCGTCGCGCTCGGCGGGGTGGCACACGCCCCGTGGCGCGCGCACGCCGTGGAACGGGTGGTGCTCGGCGCACGGCCCGCCCCCGAGGTCTTCGCCGCCGCCGCCGAGGCGGAGCTGCGCTACGCGCGCCCGCTGGCCGGCAACGAGTACAAGGTGACCCTTGCCCGCAACCTCGTCGCCTCCGTCCTGGAGGAGCTCATGCCATGACCGACACCCACGGGACTCCCGCCGGCATCGGGACCATCGTCGAGGGACACCGGGCGGAGGGCCCGGAGAAGGTCACCGGCGCCGCCAGGTACGCCTTCGAGCACCCGGTGGCGGACGCCGTCTACGCCTACCCGCTCCAGGCCACGATCGCGAGCGGCCAGATCGGCGCGGTGGACGCCGCCGAGGCGCTCGCCATGCCCGGAGTCTTCGCGGTGCTCTGGGGTGGCAACACGCAACCGTTCGGGGGGAAAGATTTTGAACTTTCCCTCTTTAACAGGAGCGAGGTCACCTACCGGGGTCAGCTGGTCGGTGCCGTAATCGCCGACACGCTGGAAAACGCCCGGGCGGCGGCCGCCGTCGTCCACGTCGACTACGCCCCGGCCGAGCATGACGTGGTGCTGCGCGCGGACCACCCGGGCCTGTACCGGCCGGGGAAGATCAACCCGGCGCTGCCCACTGACACCGGCTACGGCGACGTGGCCGCAGGCCTGGCCGGCGCGGCGGCGCGGGTCGACGTCACCTACACCACCCCGGTGCAGCACAACAACCCGATGGAACCGCACGCCGCGATCGCCTCCTGGGATTCCGCCGGCGCGGTGACCATTTACGACTCCACCCAGGGGCCGTCGGCGGACCGCGACACGATCGCGGCCGTGCTCGAGCTTGACCCGGGCCGGGTGCGGATCGTCTCGCCGCACGTTGGCGGCGGCTTCGGGTCCAAGGGGACTACCCGGCCGCACGCCATCCTGGCCGCCATCGCCGCCCGCGCCGTCGACCGCCCGGTCAAGGTGGCGCTGACCAGGCAGCAGATGTTCACGCTCACCGGCCACCGGACGCCGACGATCCAGCACCTGGAGCTTGGCGCGGACGCCGACGGCCGGCTGACCGCGGTCGCGCACGACGTGATCGAGCACACCGCCACCCGCACCGAGTTCGCCGAGCAGACCGCGGCCTGCACCCGCGTCATGTACGGCACGCCGGCGATGCGCACCAGCCACCGGCTGGCGCGGCTGAACCTGCCCGCGCCGTCGTGGATGCGCGCGCCCGGCGAGACCCCGGGGATGTACGCGCTCGAGTCGGCGATGGACGAGCTGGCGGTCGCGCTCGGCATGGACCCGGTCGAGCTGCGCGTCGTCAACGAGCCAGCCGCCGAGCCGGAGAGCGGGCTGCCGTTCAGCTCGCGGAACCTCGTCGCCTGCCTGCGTGCGGGCGCGGACCGCTTCGGCTGGGCCGGGCGGGACCCGCGGCCTGGTGCCGGCCGCCGTGGCCGCTGGCTGGCCGGCACCGGGGTGGCCGCGTCTACCTACCCCGCCAGGCGCCGCCCGTCGACGGCGACCGCGGAAGCGGTGGACGGCGGGTACGAGGTGCGGATCGCCGCCGCCGACATCGGCACCGGCGCGCGGACGGCGCTCGGCGAGATCGCGGCATCCGTGCTCGGCGTGGACGCCGCGCGGGTCCGGGTGGTGCTCGGCGACAGCGACCTGCCGGACGCGCCGCTGGCCGGCGGCTCCATGGGGACCGCGTCGTGGGGATCGGCGGTGGCGGCGGCCTGCGAGGCGCTGCTGAAGGACGGGGCGCACGGCAGCGCGGACACGACCGATGATGTGGCCGAGGATTCCGGGTGGGCGCGGCACTCGTTCGGCGCGCAGTTCGCTGAGGTGCTCGTCGAGCCGCTGACCGGGGAGGTCCGGGTGCCGCGGCTGCTCGGGGTGTTCGCCGCCGGGCACATCATCAACCCGGTGCTCGCGAGGTCTCAGTTCATCGGCGGCATGACCATGGGCCTGTCGATGGCGCTGCTCGAAAAGACGGCCGTGGACGCCAGCGCCGGCGGCTTCGTCCGGCAGGACCTGGCCCAGTATCATGTCGCGACCAGTGCGGACGTGCCAAGCGTGGAGGCGTTCTGGATCGACGAGTCCGATCCGCACCTGTGGCCGGGCGGCGGCAAGGGCATCGGCGAGATCGGCATCACCGGGACCGCCGCGGCGATCGGTAACGCCGTCTACCACGCGACCGGCCGCCGGGTCCGCGATCTGCCCATCACCCCGGCGAAGCTGCTAAGCGCATAGCCGGTACCTGAACACGGTCAGGAGGCGCGGGGTTCCCGTGCCTCCTGATAATTCAGAGTCCCGCGCGCCCGGCGGCGGCGGTTGTGCGCACGCAGTTCACGGGTGCGCTCCTCCGGCGTGGTGCCGCCCCAGATGCCGACCGGCTCGCGCGTCCGCATCGCGAAGTCGCGGCACTGCTGCCTGACCGGGCAGCCAGCGCAGATTCGCTGCGCCTGTGCGACCTGCTTGCTCGGAACGGTGCCTTCGGCGAGGGGGAAGAACAGGTCGGGGTCGGCGGTGAGGCAGGCGCCCGCCGCACGCCAGTCGGGGGCGTACTCGATCATCTGGCGTCCTATCGCAAGATCGTTGGCTCGGGACGGATGGCGGCCGGGGCCGCCTGCACGCTGGCTGCCCAGCACGGGGAGGACTATTCCGACCGCACTCCAGCAAAACCCGGACAATACCCTTCCCAGGCAGGCGCCCGGCGCCTTCCGGCGGGTGAGCCGTTTGGTGTCAGAGTGCTCGGGTAGCCGGAGTCGCGATCAGGAAAACAAGCAGGTCAGACGAGGGAGGGTACGGATGCCTGACGTATTCCAGGTCCTGCGGAAGGACCACGACGAGGTAAAGGCCATGCTGGCAGAGCTCGCGGAGGGGCCGAAGGCGAGCACCGGCGCCACCGACGAGCAGCTCGCGTTCCGTAAGCGCGCCGTCGACCAGGTGATCATCGAGGAGTCCAAGCACGAGGCCGCGGAGCAGCAGTACTTCTGGCCGGCGGTCAAGGGGCTCGGTCCCGACGGTGCCCGGGTCGCGGAGGTGGGGCTTGAGCAGGAGGCGGAGGCGGACCCGGTCCTCGCCGAGCTGGACAAGCTCCAGCCCGCCGACGAGGGATTCGAGGAGCGGCTCGTTGCCTTTACCGCGGCGGCCCGCGCGCACATCACGTACGAGGAGGCGTACGCGTGGCCGCTGCTGCGCGCCTCGATCAGCGCGGACGAGGCGCAGTCCCTCGGCGACCAGATCACGCGGGCCAAGAAGCTGGCGCCCACCCGTCCCCATCCGCACGTTCCGGCTCAGCCGGGTGCGGTCAAGGCCGCGGGGCCGGTGGCCGC
>JAWWPV010000973.1:0-8406 GCA_033854775.1 Trebonia sp. | reverse complement strand
TTCGAGTACGCCGCCGCCGAGTGCGGCGTCGCGCCCGGCCACCGCCCCTACCGGGCCGCGCTCGGCGGCCCGGCCGGCCTTGCCAGGCGCTCTGCCACGATGGCGACGAGCGCGCTGACCCTGCGGTATGACCAGCTGGCGGGCACCGCGACATTCCCGCTGCACCACCGGCACCCGGGCAAGGTCAGCCATGCGGGCGGCCTGTACCAGGTGATCCCGGTCGGCGTCTTTCAGCCGTCCGGCGAGGCGCCGTGGAACGAGGCCAACGACTTCAGCCTGTGGCGGGGCCTGCTGCGCGAGTACGCCGAGGAACTCCTTGGCGCGGACGAAGACCACGGCAGCGAGCGCGCCCCCATCGACTACGCGGCCTGGCCCATGGCGAAGGCGATGACCGACGGCCTCGCCGACGGCCGCATCGCCGCCTGGTGCGTCGGCCTCGGCGCGGACCCGCTCACGTTCGCGGTCGACCTGCTCGCGGTCGTGGTGATCGACGCGCCGCTCTACGACGACCTCTTCGGCGACCTGGTCGACGTCAACGCCGAGGGCCGGGTGATCGAGCCGCGCCCCTTCGACCAGCCGTCGGTCAGCGAACTCATGGCGGGCACGCCGCTGCAGGCGGCCGCGGCGGCCCTGCTAACGCTGGCGCTGGCCCACCGCGACAAGCTCCTAAGCCGACCGGCGCGTGACAGTGGATAGGAGAAGCGGACCTCGCGTCCCTACCAGCCGCGCTCGCGCCACTCTTCCAGGTGCGGCCGCTCGGCCCCGAGCGTGGTGTCCCCGCCGTGCCCGGGGTAGACCCAGGTCTCATCGGGAAGGCGGTCGAAGATCTTGGCGACGACCCCGGCGTACAGTGAGTCGAACCGCGCCGGGTCCTTCTGCGTGTTCCCCACCCCGCCGGAGAACAGGCAGTCCCCGGTGAACAGGTGCGGCCGGGGCCCGGCGGCGTTGAGCGTCAGCGCGATCGACCCGGGCGTGTGCCCGACGAGCTGGGTCACGTGCAGCAGCGTGTCACCGAACTCGATCGTGCCGCCGTCCTCGACCAGCTCATCGGTCGGCACCGGGATGCCAGGCGCGTCCGCGGGATGCGCCACGGTCACGGCCCCCGTCGCGGCCTTCACCTCGGCGAGGGCCTGCCAGTGATCGGGATGCTGGTGCGTGGTCACGATCTTGACCACCGGCGTGTCGCCGATCATCTCGAGCAGGCGCCGCGGCTCGGCGGCCGCGTCGATCAGCAGCCCCTGCCCGCTCTCGTTGACCAGCAGGTAGGCGTTGTTGTGCATTTCGCCCACGGCGATCTTCGTCAGCGTCACGGCGCCGATTTCCCGCGTGTCCGGCGGCCCGCCGACACGTACGTCTCCGGTGTAAGTCACGGAAAAAATCTATCCCCCGAACGGGTTCGTGTCTTCGCCGCCCCACGGCTATGCCTCCGCCGCGGCCCAAGCCGCCCGCCGCCGCATCCTCCGTGCCGGCCAGGGGGCCACCCGGTGGCCGGTCGAACTCGCACCGGTACCGGGAATGCGCGGCCTCGGCTAGCTGAGGAGGCTGGCCCGCCCCGCCGCCGCGGACTCCGCCAGCGAGCCGGGATAGAAGCCGCGCGCCGTACGGAACACCTCGTCAAGTGACGGCCACCACGGGCCGTGCCGCAGCGAGCCAAGCTCGCTCAGCAGCGCGTCCGCCTGGGCTTGCGGCGAGGCCCCGGCGGCGACGGACACCCGGTTAGGCCGGACGGCGCGCAGCGGCCCGAGGTAGAAGTCGGCGCGCCTGCCGCCAGCGCTGGAATCGTCGCCGCCTGGTGCGGTGTCCTCCGCGAGCACCAGGTAGTAGTCGGGCAGCTCGAACCGCCCGGCCCGCCAGGAGGCCAGGGCCTCAGCCGCCCGGAGCTCGAACTCATCGCTCCCCGTCGCCTCGGTGGTGATCGACCACATCGCCTGCCACGCCTCGGCGACCGCGCTCAGCGGGTCGGCGGCGTCGAGCACGTACGGCGCGGAGATGCCCGCGGCCCGCCGCAGCGCCCCGGCGGCCGCCTCGATCCCGCCGCCGACGGCGTCCGCGCCAGCCGAAGACGCAGGCTCCGGCCGGACGAGCACCACGTTCAGCGACCGGCCGACGGCGGCGAGCACCTGCTCGGCCGGCCGTCCAGCTAGCACCACGACGGTAGACGGATTGCGCCTCACCTGCCCGATGATAACGCCGCCAGGGCAGCCGGTCCCCGGACCGCGCGCCAGGGTCCTTGGCGACAAGAACAGAGATATCCCGAACGTAAGCGGCTGACTCTTCTTTCGAAGATATTTTCACGTCCACTTAGCCGGCGGCGCGGCGGTGCCGTACCCTGGGAGCACGGTCGGCCCAGTGGCGGGAGCGGCCGGCGGCCGGGCATAAGAAGTGGTTTTGAAGCATTGATAAGGGGGCGGTTCCGCCGCCGCGGGCGGAATGTCAGACCTCCTCGTTACGATGCCAGGGGTCCCGTATCGGCGCCGATCCGTCGGGAGCACGGTTCGTTCTGATGACGGGCCCGTCGGGACCGGGGTAAATTTGGTGGCGCGTGCGCCGCCCTTCATCGAGGCAGAAGAAGAGAGAGCGCAGTGGCTGACCGGCTTGTCGTTCGCGGCGCACGCGAGCACAACCTCAAGGATGTCTCGCTCGACCTCCCGCGCGACGCCATGATCGTGTTCACCGGCCTGTCCGGGTCCGGCAAGTCCAGCCTGGCGTTCGACACGATCTTCGCCGAGGGGCAGCGGCGTTACGTCGAGTCCCTGTCGGCGTACGCCAGGCAGTTCCTCGGCCAGATGGACAAGCCGGACGTGGACTTCATCGACGGTCTGTCGCCGGCGGTGTCGATCGACCAGAAGTCCGCGAGCCGCAACCCGAGGTCCACCGTCGGCACGGTCACCGAGGTGTACGACTACCTGCGGCTGCTGTATGCCCGGGTCGGCAAGCCGCACTGCCCGGTCTGCGGTCGCCCGATCGCGCGGCAGACCCCGCAGCAGATCGTCGACCGCGTCCTTGAGCTTGAGGAGGGCATCCGGTTCCAGGTGCTCGCCCCGGTCGTCCGCGGCCGCAAGGGCGAGTTCACCGAGCTGCTCAAGGAACTCCAGGCCAAGGGCTACTCCCGGGCCCGCGTCGACGGAACGGTCATCCGCCTGGACGAGGTGGCGAACGACGAGACCGTCCTGCCCGCACTGAAGAAGTACGAGAAGCACGACATCGAGGTCATCATCGACCGGCTCGCCGTCAAGGACACGGCACGGCGGCGGCTCACCGACTCGGTCGAGACCGCGCTCGGCGTGGCGGGCGGCGTCGTCATCCTCGACTTCGTCGACCTGCCGGAGGATGACCCGCACCGGGAGCGGATGTACTCGGAGCACCTGGCCTGCCTGTACGACGACCTGTCGTTCGACGAGCTTGAGCCGAGGTCGTTCAGCTTCAACTCGCCGTGGGGCGCCTGCCCGGACTGCACCGGGCTCGGCACGCGGATGGAGGTCGACCCCGAGCTCATCGTCCCTGACACGGCCAAGTCGCTGGACGAGGGCGCGATCGCCCCGTGGGTCGGCGGCCACGTGAGCGACTACTTCGACCGCCTCATCGAGGCGCTGGCGGAGACCGTCGGGTTCCGCACCGACACCCCGTGGGAGCGGCTGCCCGCCAAGGCGAAGAAGGCGCTGCTGTACGGACTGGACCAGCAGGTCCACGTGCGGTACAAGAACCGTTACGGGCGCGAGCGGTCCTACTACACGAACTTCGAGGGCGCGATCACGTACGTGGAGCGCCGTCACGCCGAGGCCGAGTCTGACTCAAGCAGGGAGAAGTTCGCGGGCTTCATGCGCGAGGTGCCCTGCCCCACCTGCAAGGGCGCGCGCCTCAAGCCGGTCTCCCTCGCGGTGACGATCGACGACAAGTCGATCGCCGCCTACTGCGCCCAGCCGATCGGCGAGCTGGCCAAGAACCTGCTCAACCTTGAGCTGTCCGACCGGGACATGACGATCGCGCGGCTCATCCTCAAGGAGGTCAACGCCCGCCTCGGCTTCCTGCTCGACGTGGGCCTCGACTACCTGTCGCTTGACCGCGCGTCCGCGACCCTGGCCGGCGGCGAGGCGCAGCGGATCAGGCTCGCCACCCAGATCGGCTCCGGCCTGGTCGGCGTGCTGTACGTGCTCGACGAGCCGTCGATCGGCCTGCACCAGCGGGACAACCAGAAGCTGCTCGACACCCTGCTGCGGCTGCGCGACCTCGGTAACACGCTCATCGTCGTCGAGCACGACGAGGACACGATCAGGTCCGCCGACTGGGTAGTCGACATCGGCCCTGGCGCCGGCGAGCACGGTGGTCACGTCGTGGTTAGCGGCACCGTCGATGACCTCGTCAAGAGCGAGACCTCAATGACGGGCGCCTACCTGTCAGGGCGCCGGGCGATCGAGGTGCCGCACAAGCGCCGCAAGCCGACGAAGGGCCGGGAGGTCACCGTCAAGGGCGCGCAGGCGAACAACCTCAAGAACGTCGACGTCTCGTTCCCGCTCGGCCTGTTCATCGCGGTCACCGGGGTCAGCGGCTCGGGCAAGTCAACCCTGGTTAACGACATCCTCTACCGCGCGCTGGCGAAGGAGCTGCACGGCGCGCGGACCGTGCCGGGCAAGCACGTGCGGGTCACCGGCATGGACCAGCTCGACAAGGTGGTGCATGTCGACCAGGGCCCGATCGGCCGCACCCCGCGGTCCAACCCGGCGACCTACACCGGCGTGTTCGACCACATCAGGAAGCTGTTCGCCGCGACTACCGAGGCGAAGGTGCGCGGCTACCAGCCGGGCCGGTTCTCGTTCAACGTCAAGGGCGGCCGCTGCGAGGCCTGCGCGGGCGACGGGACGATCAAGATCGAGATGCAGTTCCTGCCGGACGTGTACGTGCCGTGCGAGGTCTGCCACGGCGCCCGGTACAACACCGACACCCTGCAGGTGCACTACAAGGGCAAGTCGATCGCCGAGGTCCTCGACATGCCGATCGAGGAGGCCGCGACGTTCTTCGAGGCCGTGCCGGCGATCCACCGGCACCTGAAGACCCTCGTCGACGTCGGCCTTGGCTACGTCCGCCTGGGCCAGCCGGCCACCACGCTGTCCGGCGGTGAGGCGCAGCGCGTCAAGCTCTCCACTGAGCTGCAGCGGCGCTCCACGGGCCGCACGATCTACGTGCTGGACGAGCCGACCACCGGCCTGCACTTCGAGGACATCCGCAAGCTCCTCGGCGTCCTCACCAAGCTGGTCGAGACCGGCAACACGGTCCTGGTCATCGAGCACAACCTCGACGTCATCAAGACCGCCGACTGGCTGATCGACATGGGCCCCGAGGGCGGCACCGGCGGCGGCATGATCATCGCGACCGGCTCGCCGGAAGACGTGGCGGCCAACGAGAAGAGCTACACGGGCCAGTTCCTGAAGCCCCTGCTAGCCAAGTAAGGGCAGCACGAGAATCACCGCCACCACCTCTGCTTGGGCTGGCGGATGGTTGTGGCAACGGGCCGGTCAGGGGCGGTCCCTTGCCGCAACCACGCGCCGCGTACGGACAGGCGCCGGCCTTACAGGCAGGGGCTGGATCAGGGGCACCCGGCGGCACGAGATGCCGGCAGCGCCGGCGTTCCGGTGCTAGGCGGCGGAGGTCGCCCCCCACAGGGCGGCCGCGCCGAGGCGGGTCGACGGGTCATAGCGGAGCGGGGCGTAGCCCGTGTACGTCTCGGCCAGCATGGCGGCCGCGGTTCGCGACGTCACCAGGTGGCGCAGCTGCGCGAGTTGCAGCTCGGACTCGAACGGGTCCTGGCCGGGGACGACGTGCAGCATGGACGTCATCCACCACGACAGGTGCGTGGCCCGCCACACCCGCTCAAGGCAGTGGTCGGAGTAAGCGTCGGCGAGTTCCCGCTCGCCGTCACGGATGAGCCTGATGAGCGCGGTGGCGAGCGCCGCCACGTCCGCGACCGCGAGGTTGAGGCCCTTGGCGCCGGTGGGCGGCACGATGTGCGCCGCGTCGCCGGCCAGGAACAGGTTCCCGTAGCGCATCGGCGCGGCGACGAAGGAGCGCATCGGGGTGATCGACTTCTGCAGCACCGGGCCCGTCCGCAGCGACCAGCCGGGCACCGCGAACCGTCGCCGCAACTCGTCCCAGATCCGCTCGTCCGGCCATGAGGCGATGTCCTCGTCGGCCGGCACCTGGAGGTAGAGCCGCCCGATCTCCGGCGTGCGCATGCTGTGCAGCGCGAACCCGTTATCGTGCCGGCAGTAGATGACCTCGTCGGTGGACGGCGCGGCCGCCGCCAGGATGCCGAGCCAGGCGTACGGGTAGGACCGCTCGGCCACCGTGGTCAGCCCCCCGTCGGGGATGGCCGGGCGGCAGATGCCGTGGAACCCGTCGCAGCCGGCGATGACGTCGCAGGTCACCATGTGCCGCTCGCCGCTTGCGTCGGTATAGGAAAGCACCGGCCCGGCGGAGTCGAGCCCGCTCACCGCGGTGTCGCTGACCTCGAACTCAAGGGCCGCGCCCGCCGCCGTGCGGGCGGCGATCAGGTCCTTGACGATCTCCGTCTGCGCGTAGATCGTGATCCACCGCCCGCCGGTCAGCTCGCGGAAGTTAAGGTGGTGCCGTTCCCCGTCGAACTGCACGTAGATGCCGTTGTGCTCGAGCCCCTCGGCGTCCAGTCGGTCCCCGAGCCCGACCGCACGCAGCAGCTCGACCGTGGTCGATTCCAGCATCCCGGCGCGCTGTCGCGCCTCGCAGTAGGCCCGGCTGCGGTTCTCGACGCACACCGAGTCGACCCCGCCCAGGGCCAGCAGGTGCGAAAGGAGCAGGCCCGCCGGCCCGGCGCCGACGATTCCGACCTGCGTGCTCTCGTGCACGGTCATGCCGCACATCCTTCCGGTGTCGAATAATGTCACCTGATGTAGTCGGCCCAATTTATATCGTAGTCATACGAAAAGTAATTGATAGATAACCGAACGTAAATAATGTTGTACTGCAAGATGCAGTGCCAGCTTGCGGTACGGTGCGGGGCGTGAACGAGATCATGACCGCGGCCGGTCCCGCCCACGTGGCCCTTGACCAGCCAGAAGACGGTACTCCGGCGTTTCTCGTCGTGCTTACCCATGGCGCGGGCGGTAACCCTGACACCGCTGACGTCCTGGCGGTCCGCGACGCCGCCCGCGCGCTTGGCGCGGCGACCGTCCTGGTCACCCAGCCCTACCGGGTCAAGGGCGCTCGCGCGCCGGGATCCGCGCAGAAGCAGGACGCCGCCTGGGCGGAGCTCGTCGAGGTGCTGCGGCGGGAGACGTCGCGGGACGGGGCCGGGCTGCCGCTTGTCCAGTGCGGCCGCTCGAACGGTGCGCGGGTCGCCTGCCGTACCGCGCGTCAGGCCGGCGCGGTCGGCGTCATCGCGCTCGCGTTCCCGCTGCACCCGCCGGGCCAGCCGGGCAAGTCCCGGGACCCCGAGCTACGCGGTGCCGGGACCAGCGTGCTTGGCGTCAACGGGGCACGCGACCCTTGCGGCGTCCCCGAACCAGATGAGATGACGAGCGTCGTCATCCTCCCGGGGGAAACGCACGCCCTCTCGAAGCATCCAGCGGCGGTCGGCCTGGCTGTCACCACCTGGCTGAGCGCGCTGCTGCCTCCCGGGGGAGCGGCCCCCCGTACCCCCCGGCTGCGCACCTGATCGCAAAAGGCGCGATCATGTCAGGTGCGCGAGAGGCGGGTTTCCCCGCGTGCTCAGGCGGCCGGCGCCTGATGGTGGTCGGTGGGCCGGTGCGGGGCGATCGTGGCCCCGTCTGGCAGCAGCTCACCAGTGTCTTCGAAGATTACGACCCCGTTGCAGAGCAGCGACCAGCCCTGCTCCGGGTGGCTCACAATCGTGTGCGCTGCCTCGCGGTCGGGTGCTGACGCGTCCGGACAGGGCGGTAGGTGCGGGCACATGTCAGTGCCTCCTGGCTTTCTCAACAGTCCACGGTCTCGCGCCAGCTGGCCCCGCGGTCACGCTCTGTTGCCCGAACAAGCCCGAGCAACGAGTTGCGCCCCGCAAACCCCTACCAAATGGCCTAGACCACTTAACTTAACTTTGCCCCGCCGCGCCGGCGAGTGCAAGCGACTTGCCGGCGCGTTAAACAGAGATTTCCCTATTATTGACACGGTCATGCTTGCTGATTGGTTCAGACCTTCCGCAAGCTGACGTGATCGTCGGGGTTGCCTAGGATCCTACCGAACGACTGTGATCGATACGCCCGTTTGGCGACTACTTGCAACCGAACGCTAACCGACGCCGGAGCGGCCTCTCACGTGGGGCGATAACACGCTGCGCCAAGCCCGGCCGTTCGCGACGGCGCGGCCTGGCGCTAAGTGGAGATTAGGTTGAGATTAGGAAACGTTTCAGACGACAGGAAC
>JAWWPV010000972.1:0-7363 GCA_033854775.1 Trebonia sp. | reverse complement strand
GCAGACGGTGGTGATCGCGGAGTTCGCGCGCCGCCGCCAGGCCGAGTTCGAGGCGGCGAAGGACGCAGGGAAGCCGGTCGGCTGCCGGGACGGGGAGTTCCCCGGCGAGGAACTGGCCATGGAGTTGGTCGGCACCGGCGCCTATGCCGGCGCCCGGATCGACGCGGCCATCGAGCTGACCACCCGGCTGCCCCGCACCCTGGCCGGGATGGCGGACGGCACGATCGACCTGACCCGGGCCTGCACCATCGCCTCCCGCACCCGCAGCATGACGGACGAAGACGCCGCTTACGCGGATGCGGCCCTCGCGGCGGTCGCCCCTGAGCTGCGCCCGGACCAGCTGGCCAGGAAGGCCGCCACCCTCGAACTGAAGCTGGCCCCCGACGCGGTCCGGGCGCGCAAAGAGCTCGCCAGACAGCTGAATCAGCGGGTCGAGGCGCGCCGCGAGGAATCCGGCAACGCCTCCCTGGCAGGCCGGGAACTGGACACCGCCGACGTGATCGCCTCCAAGGCCCACATCGACGCCATCGCCGTGAAGCTCCGCGACTCCGGCCTCATCGAAGGTAACCTCGACCGGCTGCGCGCCTTGGCCCTCACCGACCTCACCCAGGGCCGCAACCCACTCGACCGCATCAAGCCGCAGCAAGCCACAAACCCGTCCGGCCCCGGTGACCCGGCGCCGCTGCCCGCTCTGATCAACCTTCTGGTCCCGGCCGGCACCGTCCTTGGCTGGGGCACCGCCCCAGCGCAGGCCGCGGGCTGGGGCCTGCTGGACGCCCACGAAACCGGAGCCGTCATCCGGGCCGCTTCCCAGCATCCGAGAACGCGCTGGTGCTTTACCCTCGTCGCCCCCGACGGCACCGCCATCGCCCACGCCTGTGCTAAGGGCCAGCACCCCTGGAAACCACCCGACCCACCCAACCAGCAAACAATGCGAAAACCCGGCGACATCCCCACACCCGGGCGGAGCACCCAGCTAGCGGATTTCCTGCGTCGTTTCGGCATCACCTTCGAGCCCATTGCCAGGGACACCTGCGACCACCGGCACGCCGAGAAGGGTTACGTCCCGAGCCGCAAGCTGAAGCACCTGCTCCGCGCCCGTACCCAGACCTGTACCGCACCCGCCTGCAACGCTCAGGCCCAGTGCTGCGACATCGACCACACCGTCCCGTACCCCAACGGCCCCACGTGCGAATGTAACACCGACCCGAAGTGCCGCCGTCACCATCGAACGAAGCAGGCACCAGGCTGGAAGGCGGCCCAGCCCACCCCCGACACGAGCACTTGGACAACCCCGTCAGGCCGCACCCACTCAACCGGCGCGACTACGTACGACCTTTAACCAGAATCCCATGCCCGCTGTAATCCATTTGGCTTCGCTGGGCGTCCGCAACGTGCCGGGTATTTCGTCCGGGGACGCCAACACTAGGAGACAATGGTGCGTGAGGTGGAGTGGGAACGCGCGCGTTTGTTCCCCGTGTCTGGTATCGGCGGCGCTGACGAACAAGAACGCCGGGCCTCTTCGGCGCTACTCGCCGTGATTCAGTCGGTCCGAGAATTCGGGCGTGCGATAACAGCCCCGATGGGGGCGCCGACGGGACGGCTGTCGACCTTCATCGAGGTTCCGTTCGACGACGGAGACAAAAAGCTGCGCCCCGATGGCTTGATACAAGTGGTGTTCGGCAGCAAGACCTGGACTGCTCTGGTCGAGGTCAAGACAGGACGCCATGACCTGATCCCTGGCCAGATCGAGTCCTACCTAGATGTGGCGCGTAAGCAAAAGTTCGATGCCCTGCTGACTATTTCCAATCAACTGGTTGCCGTACCTGGGGTGCATCCCGTCAAACTGCCAAAAACAAAAACTCAGGCGGCGAAGCTACATCACCTGTCGTGGAGCCAGATCCGCACCGAGGCATTGGTTGAGCAGGCGAATAGGTCGGTCAGCGACCCGGACCAGGCATGGATACTCGCCGAATTCATCCGTTACCTGGAACATTCCCGATCCGGTGCGATCGACTTCGATGACATGGGACCGTCCTGGGTCCACGTCCGTGATCGCGCCCGCGCCGGCACGCTGCATCCGCAAGACCAGGCCGCCGCGGACGTCACCGACAAGTTCGGCGGGCTCGTCTCGTTCGCGGCACTCCAGCTATCCCGCGAACTTGGCACCGGCGTGCGACCAATGGTGCCCCAGGCCCAGCTTCGCGATCCCGCCAAGTACCTCCAAGAAGCAGTGAGCGATTTCGCCAGCACAGGCCTGCTGCAAGGTGCCGTGCGGGTGCCTGGTGCGGTTGCGCCTATCAAGATCACCGCTGACCTGCGCGCGGGCCTGATTCACTGCGCGGCGACCGTGCCCGCGCCCCGTGAAGGTAGGCCGACGACTCGCGTTAACTGGCTGGTCCGGCAGCTGAAGACGGCGCCTGGACAGCTGTGCATACAACCCTCTGCCGCGTGGCAGCGTGGCCGTGGCCAGTCCAGGACCCTCGATGAGGCCCGCAAGGACCCGAGGTCACTCGTTGAGGATCCTGCTCATGAGCTGCGTTCGCTCACGGTCTCGCTATCGAGTAACGCCGGTCCGGCACGAGGCCAGGGTCGCGGATCCTTCGTCGACTCTGTGCTCACCGCGGTGGACAAGTTCTACGGCGAGGTTGTTCAGCACATCAAGCCGTGGACTCCGGTTCCCCCCAAGGTCAGGGACAACGAAACCGCTGCACCAGATGAGCCAATCCCCGGTGACGACCTCGTTGAGGGCGACGGAAACCGCCATCACGACGGCCCGGATCGGATACTGGTAACCGACACGCCCGCGGCAGCGGGGTAGCAGGGTCCACGTCACCGTGGGCTGTCCCGGATAGCCTGCCTGGGCCAGATTTCCCGTCACCCAACCGGCCTTCTCGTACGGTGTACGATTGCTATACGGTGTGCGGCGAGTGGCGCCGGCTGGTGCCGCGGGCGGGCACGGTGGGAGGTGGCTCATGGGCGAGGACCAGGAAGAGGATGAGGGGCCCTTCCTGCCGGTACGGCTGTTTTACGCGGGGGGCGGAGACGACCGGCGGGGCAGGCAGGAGCGTGCCCGTGAGCAGCAGATCGCCGCGCAGGTCAGCAGGCGCAGGGAGCATGGCGGGCGGCCCGCGGCGCAGGCGCGGCGGCTGGGCCGGTCGGACATCGTGGACATCGCGGTGGCCATCGCCGACGCCGAGGGGACCGGGGCGGTGAGCATGCGGCGGATCGCCAAGGAACTACAGGTGGGCGTGATGTCGCTCTACTGGCACATCGACTCGAAGGAAGAGCTGCACCAACTCATGCTTGAGACCGTGCAGGCCGAGATCGAGGCCGCGGATCCCTCCGGGGACTGGCGGGCGGACCTGACCGTGTACGCGCGCAACACCCGGGCGGCGATGCACCGCCACCCGTGGGCCATCGACTACATCGGCGCCGGCCCGCCGTCCGGGCCGAACGACGCCCGCAACGCCGACCAGTTGGTCGCCGCGCTCGACGGCCTGGGCCTCGACGCCGTGACCACGCTATGGGCCCTGATGACGGTCAGCACGTACGTGATAGGTGCGGCGCTCCGTGAGATCCAGGAGATGCGCTCCCAGCGCGTCGCGGAGGAAGCCATGTCCGGGATGGCGGAAGATGACGTCGCCGAGGTGTTCGCCGAGTTCGACCGGCGGATCCGCGGGGCCGGGCGCTACCCGCACCTCGCGAAGCTCCTCGACGCGGGTATTGACCCGGACGCGCCGGAGACGCGGGATGAGCGGTTCGAGTTCGGCTTGTCGTGCGTGCTTGACGGGATCGCCGCCCGGATCAAGGGATAACCGGCCCGATCGGGGGGAAGCGCTAGCGCCTGCCTGGCTCATTCCAGTTGAAGTGGACCTTGATGGTGCCGAAGTTCTTGGAGGGCTTCTCTACCCGCATGTTCTTCGCAGATGAACGCTTCTGTTCAAGGAACCGCAGTACGTGCTTCTTCAGCTGGCCCGACCCCTTGCCAGGGATAATTTCGAGCAGCGGCGCCTTCTTCGCGACGGCCTCATCGAACTTCTGCTGCAACGCCTTCTCGATCTCCGTGCCGCGGTTGTAGATGTCGTGCAGGTCGAGCGTCAGCTTCATTCATCCAGGTTAAGACCACTCACATGACGCCGGGAACGGGCGCGCCCTCGGGGTTTGGCTCGCCGTACGGCCAGAGCGTCGCGATGATCTTCGCCGCGGTCTGCGCGGAGTCGCCCTCGGCGAGCACGCTCTGCACTCGCTCGCCTGGCCCGGGTGGCTCAAGTACGGACAGCTGGCTGTCGAGCAGCTTCTCGGGAAAGAAGTGGTCGGTGCGCGCCATCAGCCGCCGCTCAAGCAGCTCCCTGCTTACCTGGAGGAAGACCATCGTCACCGCGGGACGCCCGGCAAGCAACTCGTCGCGGTAGGCGCGCTTGAGCGCGGAGCACGTGATCACCGCGGACTGGCCCGCCGCGATCCGCTCGTCCATCCAGTCGGTGATCGCGTGCAGCCACGGCTCGCGGTCGGCGTCGGTCAGCGGGATGCCCGCGCGCATCTTGGCGACGTTTGCTTCCGGGTGGAAGGTGTCGGCATCGGCGAACCTCCAGCGGAGCCGTCCGGCGAGCAGCGCCCCAACGGTCGACTTGCCGCAGCCTGCTACCCCAGCCACGATCAGGATCACTCGTGTAACGATACGCGTGCGTCCGGCGTTATCTCGCGTAGGGCGTGTGCAAGGGCAGGGTAAGGCCCGCGGGCATTACGTTGAACGTTGGGAGCGTCATCTGGTCGCCCGCGGGCCTTTCCCTATAGTGGTATACGCACCACGAGCCTCGCCGGTTCAATCGGCTTTCTGCTTTTTTGTGTACCCGGACGCCGCCCCCGAGGGCACCCGCCTAGCGGATGAAGGCACCGGCGGCGACGCCGGCGAACACGAGCGTCAGGTACAGGATCGACAGGTGAAACAGGCGCATCGTGACAAGCCCCTCGCCGCCGCTCGTCCCGTCGGTACCCGCCCTGTCGCTGCCGGCACTGGGGTCACTGCCGGCACTGCGCGACAGGCGCAGCAGGCGGTGCACCTCGTAAAGGAACGCGGCGCCGGCCACGATGGCGACCGCGCCGTACAGCGGGCCCGCCCACGGCCAGACCGCGAGTGAGACCGCCACCATCAGCCAGCTGTAGACGACCGACTCCACCAGGACCCGGTGCACGGAGGCGACCACGGGAAGCATCGGGATGCCCGCCAGGCGGTAATCGTCGCGGTACTTGATGGCCAGTGCCCAGAAGTGCGGCGGCTGCCAGAAGAACACCACGCCGAAGAGCAGCCAGGCGGGCCAGGACAGCGACCCGGTGGCGGCCGCCCAGGCGATGACCACCGGGGCCGCGCCGCATGCACCGCCCCACAGCGTCGACTGTGACGTGTGCCGCTTGAGCAGCATGGTATAGATCACGACGTAGTAGAAGATGGCCGCGAGCGTCAGGCCCGCCGCGAGCAGGTTCGTGGTGGCGGCGAACAGGACCACCGAGACCACCCCGAGAACGAGCCCGAAGATCAGCGCCGACCGCGGCGAGACGGTGTTCTTGACCAGCGGCCTGCTGCTCGTCCGCCGCATGATCTCGTCGATGTCACGGTCGATGTAGCAGTTCAGGGCGTTGGCGCTACCCGCGGCGAGCGCGCCGCCGAGGACCACCACCACGGTGACGAGCAGCGAGGGGAGCCCCTTGTACGCGAGGAAGAGCGTGGGAACCGCGGTGATCAGCAGCAGTTCGACGATCCGTGGCTTGCACAGCGCCACGTACGCACCGACCGTGGCGCGAACGCTGGACAGCCGCCGCTCGCTGTCGGCGGCAGTGCTGATTGGCTGACGGACGTTGACCGCGCTCACCTGGGATAAGACCACCTTCCAGCCCGCGCGGGAAGGCCGGGCACCCCACAGAGACTACACGGCGTCGTAATGTGCCGGAGCGGCAGGCCGTTAAGTGCATGCGGTGCGGTCCCTTCGGCAGCCGTCCCTGCGTTCGGAAGTCTTCCTGCGGGGGAACTTTCTGGAAGTGAAAGCGCGACCAACGGGGGGAATGTGGCGGCGGGCATAGCACCCGGGGCGCCGGGTTCGACGTACCGGTTGCAGCTGACCCCGGAGTTCGGGTTCGAGCAGGCGGCCGAGCAGGCCGACTACCTCGTGGACCTGGGCGTTACTCACGCGTACCTGTCGCCCGTGCTCGAGGCGGTCCCGGGCTCCATGCACGGGTACGACGTCACCGACCACGCGCGGATCCGCGGCGACTTCGGCGGCGAGGAAGGGTTCCGCGCGCTCGCCAAGCGGCTGCGCTCCCGTGGCCTCGGCATCATCCTCGACATCGTGCCGAACCACATGGCGGTGCCCGCCGACATGTCGCTGAACAGGCAGCTCTGGTCGGTGCTGCGGAACGGTCGCGACTCGCCCTACGGCACCTGGTTCGACATCGACTGGGCCGCCCAGGACGACCGGATGCTGCTGCCTGTCCTCGGCGGCTCGCTTGAGTCCTGCCTTGGCGACCTGTGGGTCCAGCCGAGCGGCGGGCCGGACGCCGAGCCCGTGCTCAGGTACTTCGACCATGTCCTGCCGCTGTGGCCAGGGACGGCGCGGCTTCCGATGCGCGGCCTGCTTGAGTCACAGCACTACCGGCTCACCTGGTGGCAGGACGCGGCGACCGAGCTCAACTGGCGGCGGTTCTTCGACATCGCCACCCTGATCGGGCTCCGGGTCGAAGACCCGGCCGTGTTCGACGCCACCCACCAGGTCATCGTCGGCCTCGTGGCGGAGGGCCTGGTCGACGGGCTGCGCGTGGATCATCCCGACGGGCTCGCCGACCCGCGCGGCTACCTGGACCGGCTCGCCGCTGCGACCGGGGGCGCCTGGATCGCGGTGGAAAAGATCCTCGCGGCGGACGAGGCGCTGCCGTCCGACTGGGCCTGCGCGGGAACGACCGGGTACGACGCGCTGCGGGTGGTCGACGGGCTGTTCCTCGACCCCGCGGGCGGCGACGCGCTCAGCGCCGAGTACGCGTGGCTGCGCCGCGGCGCGGATAACGATTGGCCGTTCAAGCGGTTCGCGGATGTCGCCGAGCGGGCCAAGCGGGAGATCGCCAACGGGTCGCTGGCCGCGGAGGTGACCCGGCTGACCCACCTGCTCACCTCCCTGTCCCCGGACGTGACCGAGGACGACGCGCGCACGGTGCTCATCGAAGTGCTCGCCGCTTTCCCGGTCTACCGCGCGTACGTGCACCCGGGAGAGTTCCCGGCCGAGGCCGCGGTGGCCGAGATCAGGAAAGCTGTGGACGGCGCCCGGCGGCGGCTGCCAAAGCGGCTGCGCGGCCTGGCCGCCGACCTCGGCGCCGC
>JAWWPV010000971.1:0-5706 GCA_033854775.1 Trebonia sp. | reverse complement strand
AGGCGGCCAACGGCGGAAGCGCCGCCGCCGCGGTGATCGCCGAGGTCGAGGATGCGCGGCCCGCCGCCCTGGCGGCCCTGGCCGAGCACAGGGACTGGCTGTCGGCCCGGCTCGCGGGCGATGACCCGGCGGCGGGCGGTGCCGGGTTCGCCGACCCGCGCCTCGGCCGGGACATGTTCAACCGCAAGTTGTCGCTGACGCTGTCCGCCGCCTCGGACGCCGACGCGATCCTGGCCCGCGCCGAGGACGACCTGGAGCGGCTCACCGACGAGATCGACGACCTCGCCGCCGCGCTCGGCGGCACGCCACGCGAGGTGCTCGACCGGCTGGGCGCCGCCGCGCCCGACGAGGCGACGATCCTGGCGTTCTGCGCCGACGCCCTCGCCGCGCAGACCGCCTTCGTGCGCGAGCACGACCTGGTCACCCTGTACGACGACCCCGTCGAGGTCATCGACATGCCGGAGATCAACCGGGGCATCGCGGTCGCCTACTGCGACCCGCCAGGGCCGCTTGAGCCGGTCCCGGGGGCGACGTTCATCGCGGTCTCGCCGACGCCGAAGGACTGGACGGCCGAGCGGGTCGCCTCGTTCTACCGCGAGTACAACAGGCACATGGTGCACAACCTGATGGTGCACGAGGCGATGCCAGGCCACTACCTCCAGCTACAGCACTCGCGCCGGTTCACCGGGGCGACCATGCTGCGCGCGGCGCTGTGGTCGGGGCCGTTCGTCGAGGGCTGGGCGGTCTACGCCGAGGAGCTCATGGCGCGGCACGAGTACCCGGGTGAGGGCGACCCGGCGGCGGTGCGCATGCAGCAGCTCAAGATGCAGCTGCGCATGGTGATCAACGCGATCCTCGACGCCCGGGTGCACGCGCGCGGGATGACCGAGGCGGATGCGATGACCTTGATGACCGTGCGCGGCTTCCAGGAGGACGGCGAGGCGTCCGGCAAGTGGCGCCGCGCGCAGCTCACCTCGGCTCAGCTGTCGACCTACTACGTCGGCTACACCGAGGTCGCGGACCTGGCCGCCGACCTGCGACGGCGCGGCCTGCCGGAGCGCGCCGCCCACGACGGCATGCTCGCCCACGGCTCACCGCCCGCCCGGCTACTCCGCGAGCTCCTGTAACGCGATCCGCAGCAGCGCCGCCGCGTTCTCGCCGGCCACCTTCGCCCGGTCGGCCGGCGAGAGCGGGAGCGCGTCGAGGAACTCCCGCCCCCGCCGGTTGGCGCTGAACGGGTAATCCACCGAGAACAGCACCCGGTCCACCCCGAACACCGACAGGGCGCACAGCACGGGCGGCAGGCTGAACATCCCGCTCGTCGTCACCCACACGTGCCGCAGGATGTAGTCCGACATTTCCGCATCCAGCCCCGTCAGCGCCCGCGGCATCATGTCGTCGACCCGGTCGAGCATGAACGGGATCATCTCGCCGCAGTGCCCGATGATCACCCGCAGCCCCGGGTGCCGCGCGAAGGTCCCAGAGGCGGCAAGCCGCAGCGTGTGCAGCCCCGCCTCGGCGTGCCAGCCCCAGGCATTGGTGGCGAGCGCGCCCGCGACGGGTGCCGCGAGACCGTCGTAGAACGCGGAGCGGACGGCCGCGGGCGGCTGTGCCGGGTGCAGGTACAACGGCACGTCAAGCGCCGCAAAGCGCGACAAGAGCACCGCGAATGACGGATCGTCGAGGAACCGGTCGTTGGGGCCGAGCGTGCTGTTGATCAGCCCGCCCGCGAACCCCAGCGAACCCACGCACCGCGACAGCTCCTCTGCCGCCTCAGCCGGCGACCCGGTGGGCAGCGTCGCGAACCCCGCCAGCCGCCCGGCGGACGACGCGGTCACCGCCGCCAGGTAGTCGTTCGCCCGCCGCGCGGCCGCCACGCCGTCCGCGCCGCGAAGGCCCTGCGCCGCCGGCTGGACGTGCGACAGCACCTGCACGTCGATCCCCGCGGCGTCCATGTCCGCGATCCGCGCCGCCCCCACATCCCTGAGCAACCCGTCGAGCGCGGCGCCGTCGGCCCGGGCAAGCAATCCCGTCCCTGGTGCCGCCGCGAGTTCATCCGTCCAGAAGTGCTCCTCAAGAGCGATCGTTCGCATGAACCCCATCATTCCGAACGGATGCGGCTTCCTCTGCCACCACCCAGGGAAACCCGCCGGAGCGGGCCTGCTAACCCGGCATCCGGAACCGCGGCAGCGGCGACGGCAGCAGCAGGATCGAGCCGAACACCCCGCCCGCCACGGCGATCCACAGCGCGGGCCGCAGGCCGAGCGCGGTGCCGAGCAGCCCGCCGAGCAGCGCCCCCGCGGGCCGCGTCCCGTAGTTGATCGCCTGGTACGCCCCGGACACCCGCGACCGCAGCGTGTCGGGGATCACCACGCCGGAGATCGCGGCGATGCTGATGTCGAGCACCATGACACCGAAGCCGCTGGCGAAGCAGGACGCGAACAGCATCAGCAGCATGGCCATGCGGTGGGCGGGCGAGGCGAGCGGCACCAGCGCGAGCGGCACCGTGAACACGAAGCACCCCGCCACGTACACCATCCCGGCGCCCAGGCGCGACGTCAGCGACTTGCACAGCACCGAGCCGAGGATCCCGCCGATGGCGCCCGCCCCGATGACCAGGCCGAGCAGCCCGGCGCTGACCCCGAGGCCGCGCACGGCGTAGAGCATGAACAGCGCCTCGAACATCAGGTTGAAGAAGTTGATCACCGCGACGCCGATCAGTGACGCCCGGACGATCGGCGACTTGGCGATGAACCGCAGCCCCACGGTGAGCCCGTCCCCGTCGCCCGACGCCGGCGGCTCGACCGGGCGGATCGAGCGCAGCTGGAAGGCAGAACCGAGGAACGACAGGGCGTCAAGGACCACGGCGTACGGCCCGCTCAGGGCCTGCACGAGCAGCCCGCCGACCGACGGGCCGCCGAGGAACGACAGCGCCCTGCTCCCGTAGATCAGCGACTGCCCGTCGACGTACTCCGCCGGTGACACGATCGACACGAACAGCGTCCCGTCCGACACGGTGAACAGCACGGTGAGCGCGCCGGCGATGAACGTCACCACGCACATCTGCGCGAGCGTCAGCACGTGGAACGCGTAGCACAGCGGGATCGTCGCGAACGCCGCGGCGCGCCCCAGGTCGGCGAGGATCATCGCGTTGCGCCGCTTGCCGCGCCGGTCGAGCCAGGCCCCGGCGTGCAGCCCGAACAGCAGGCTCGGCAGCCACTCAAGCGCGGTCAGGTAGCCCATCTCGTAGGGCTTGGCGTGGAGCACGAGGACGGCGGTGAGCGGAACCGCGATCGACGAGACCTGATCGCCGAACATCGACACCGTCGACGCGCCCCAGTATCGCCGGAACACCCGGTTCCGCAGCAACGGCGGTACCAGATGGCGGCTGCCCGCCCCTGCTTTCATCGCCATCAAAGCGTAAGTGCTGAACCGGGACAATGCACGCGTTGATTCGCATCTCGCCGGGTCAGATATGCCTCTTCCTGCCGCTCAGTCAAAAAAGAGTTATTCAGAACGGATGCGGCTGACCCGCGACACTAGCCATGACCGCCCGGCTCGGCCGGGCCTAGTCGGTGACGGGCTCCGCGGCCTGCGCGACACCGGCGACCGGCGCCCCCTTAGCCGGCACCGGGGCGACGGGCCACTCCCGCGGCTCGACGAGCGCCTCCCGCGCGGCCATGAACAGCATGTACGGGATCAGGTCGACCGAGCGGCGCAGAAACCAGCGGGTGCCCTTCGTCGCCATCCACAGCGCGTCGTCGCGGCGGGTAGGCACGGGGCTGGTCGGCTCGCTTCCCGGCCGCTCGGCCACCGGAACCCCGGCCGCCTGGAGCCGGTCCCAGAGCCGGCAGGCGATCAGCCGGTGCCCGCGCTCGTTGGGGTGCAGCCGGTCCACCGACCAGTTGCGCCGGTCGTAGGTCTCCGGGTCGGTCGAGGCGTCCCAGTGCACGGTGCCGTAGTGCGCCGCGATCCGGTCGAGCTCGGCGTTGACCGCCCGCATCCGGCGCGACAGCGGCCGCGCGAGCGCGGTCGGCAGCCCGAACATCTGCGCGGGATCCGGCAGCCGCATCGTGACCACGGTCGCGCCGCCCGCGGTGAGCGCGGCGACCGTCCGCGCGGTCGCCTGGCCGGTCCGCACCGGGTCGAACCCGGCTCGCAGCGTGTCGTTGATGCCAACGACGACGCTGGCGACGTGCGGCCGCAGCAGCAGCGCGTTCGGGAGCTGGTCCCGCTCGACGTGCTTGGCCTGCGCGCCGTTCGTCGCGAGGTTGTGCAGCTCCGGCTTGGGCAGCCCCGTCGCGAGGAGGCAGGCCCAGCCGCGCCAGCCGCCGCTGGGTGCCGGGTCGCCCATGCCGAGGGTGATCGAGTCGCCGAGCGTCACGATTCGCGTCATGCTTGCCTCCCTAGTGAGGACAGGGGACGTGCGTCCCGGGCTGCCCCGGGGCGCTAGCCGTGCTCACGCCGCCAGCCGGGCGAGCAGCGCGTCCGCGTCGATGACGGCCGCGTAGTGAGCGAGGATCTCGTCGGTGAGCGCGGACCAGGTGCGGCCGAGCACGCGCCGTCGTGCCGCGGCGCCGAGCCTGGCGCGCAGCGCCGGGTCGCCGCTCAGCTTGCGGACCGCCGCGGAGAGCGCGTCCGGGTCGCCCGGCGGGCCCAGGTAGCCGGTCCCGCCGTCCACGACGAGGTCCAGCGGGCCGCCCGAGGCGGGCGCGACGACCGGCAGGCCGCTCGCGGACGCCTCCTGGATTGTCTGCCCGAACGTCTCGAACGGGCCGGTGTGCACGAACATGTCGAGCGAGGCGTAGATCCGCGCCAGGTCCGCGCCGTACCGCATGCCGAGGAAGGCCGCCGACGGCAGCGCGGCGCGCAGCTCTTCCTCCATCGGCCCGCCGCCGGTGACCGCGAGCTTCACCCCGGGCAGGGTGGCCACGGCGGCAAGCATGTCGACGCGCTTCTCGACCGCGAGCCGCCCCACGTAGCCGACGATGACCTCGCCGTCTGGCGCGATCTCCGCGCGCAGTCGCTCGTCGCGCAGGGCCGGGTGGAACCGCTCGGTGTCGACGCCGCGGCCCCACAGCCAGACCCGCTCAAGGCCGTGGGCGTCCAGTTCGGCGGCGGTCATGCTGGACGGGGCGAGCGTCCGGCCCGCCGTGTTGTGGACGTCGCGCAGCCAGTGCCACGCGAACGCCTCGGTCGCCCGGCCGAGGTGGTAGGCGCGGGCGTAGCTGGGCAGGTCGGTCTGGTAGACGGCGATCGTCGGCAGGTGCTCGGCCCGTGCGACGCGCGTGCCCCACGCGCCGAGCGCGACCGGGCTCGCCAGGTGAACGACGTCGGTCCTGTGCCGCACGATGGCCTTGCGCGTCGCCGGAGTCGGCAGGCCAAGCCGGAAGGTCGGGTAGCCGGGAAGCGGAACGGACGGCACCCGTTCCACCGGGTAGGGGAGCTGGCTGTCGGCATCGGCGGCGCCGCGCCCGGAATCCGGCGCGATGACCAGGGGATGATGGCCCTTGCGGACGAGGTTCTCCGCCACGCGCACTACGCAGTGTGCGACGCCATTAACGTCAGGCGGGAACGACTCCGTAATGATCGCGATCCTCATGCCCCCAAGATCGCCAAAATGCGTTCGAATTCAGCCACGACGCCGTTACACCGAAAAGAACGATCGATGAAGGTTGATGATTAGCTGCCGGTTCGCGGAAATCT
>JAWWPV010000970.1:0-3741 GCA_033854775.1 Trebonia sp. | reverse complement strand
CATCGTCGCGGACCTCCTCGCCGGGCAGCATCTCCTGGGCCGAGACCGCCGAGAACGCCTTGGCCAGGCCAATCCCCCGGCTGAGTTTGAGGCCTTCCAGCATCCGGCTCCGGTCGCGCGGCGTGGCCAGCAGGTTGAGGTCGATGACCGGCGCGTCCTTCGGGTCCGCACTGCGCAGCCGCAGCCTGCCGCGCGACTCGGGCCGCACGACCGAGACCGCTAGCATGATCGCGCCGCCAGTCGGGCTCGAGCCCGGATCGTTCAGGTGCGCAGCCGATATCAGCAGGTCGAGCTCATCCCCCTGGGCCTGGCTGGAGGCCGTCCGGATGAACGCCCCAGCGGCTGGAGACCTGGCGCCCGCCTCGGCCTTGAGGGCGTACACGCCGTGGTAGACCGGCTGGTCCTGGAGCCGCTGCCCGACCGGGAGATCGGCCACGACCTCGATGCCGAGTCCGGCGAGATCCCGGGCCGGGCCTATGCCCGAACGGAGCAGGATGGGCGCGCTGCCGTAGGAACCCGCCGACAGGATGACCTGCCCCGCCGCATAAACGGTCCCGTCGATAGTCCGGACCGCCGTGGCGATCCCGTCGTTGACCAGGACCCTGTCGGTCCGGGTTCCACCGCGGATGGTCAGGTTCGGACGGCGGCGGACACTCTCGGTCAGGTAGGCGATCGCGGTGTTCTGGCGGACGCCTGAGCGGATGTTGAGCGGGACCGCGGCCACCCCGCTGCGCTGGTCGGCGTTCGGGTCGTCGATGTAGCGGTAGCCCTGTTGCTCTGCGGTGTCGATGAAGGCCCGCACCGACGGGGTGAGCTCGCCGTAGCTCCGCTGGTGGATGGGAAGCGGTCCGGAGCGGCCGTGGAACCGGTCGTCGCCGGAGTCGGCGCTCTCCAGGTCCCGGTACGTTGCCAGCACCTCCTGGGGCGACCAGCCGGACAGGCCGTCCGCGGCCCAGGCGGAGAAGTCGCTGGGCAGCGCCCGCAGGGCGACCGTCGCGTTCACCGCGGAAGATCCGCCCAGGACCTTGCCGCGGGGCGCGGCGATCTCGCGGTCGAGCGGCCCGTCGCGGCCCACCAAGGCCCGGAAGCCCCAGTCGTGGTCCTGGTCGCCGCCGATCCGTTCCGGGTCGAGCAGGACACTGGGGTACTCGTCGCGCTGATAGGCCGGCCCCGCTTCGAGGAGCAGGACCGTCCGGGACGGGTCCTCCGACAGCCTGGCCGCCAGCACGGCGCCGGCCGATCCGGCCCCCGCCACCACGACGTCAAAGCGCTCCGTTGTCATCGTGCCACCCTCCAGCCATGCCGCCGCATCGTCATCTCATGACCCTGTGCTGTCGAGACTAGATACGAATGCGTCCTTAGTCAAGGACGAATTAGTCCTTATGGGTGAGGCGACGACTGCCTGGGGCCGCCCTCGGCCCGCCGGGGCCAGCCCCGGTGCGGACGAACCAGCCGCCCCGTGGCCGTCTCAGCGGGGTCGGGATCGGTGCCACCGAGCAGGGGGCCACAGCGGTGCCCGGGCCCCCGGTCAGAAAGGCACGGGTTTTAGCGGACCAGAAGCGGCAGAAGCACCTCGTCAACCATCTCGGTAATCTCCTTTTTCGTGGGACTGTGGGTACCGAGCAGCGCGCGTTTGACGATGAGTGCGTGCAGCACTTCCAGGACGACTGGTGTCAGCCGCTCCGGGGATATCTCCCCGCGTCCGTCCGCATCGCGGAGCAGGTCGGTCAGCGTTTCGAAGAGCGGGTCGAGCACCTGCGACATGAAGCGGGCCAGCAGCGGGGGATAGCGATGCGCTTCGCCCAGCAAGCTGCGGAATGCCTCACCCTTGACGCCGTGCAGTGTCTTCGTCATGTGAACCGTGAGGCCGATCAGGTCATCGCGCAGGACGCCGGTCCGCCGGTAGCCTGATGGGTCCGTACGCAGCTTCTCCAGCGTGTCTATCACCAGCGAGGTCGTGTCAGGCCACCGCCGGTAGAGCGGGCTCTTGCCGGTGGCCGCACGCTCGGCAACACCCTCGAACGTAAGCCGCCCGAAACCGACCTCAGCCAGCTCGGCAATAACGGCGTCAGAAATGGCCTTCTCGACTGCAGGTGCTCCCCGCCGCCGGCGGACCGGGCGCTCGACGGTCTGGGTCACGGCGGCGGGCTGGCTTGGCATCAGACCAGGATAGGCGACGGCCCGGCGTTGGTTACGGAAGCGTCCTTAGGTGCGGTCAGCTGTCGAAGCTGACCGGGTGCTCCGCAGCTCATCGAAGATCAGTACCGTCTGGGTGGACAGCACCTCGGGCATGTTCTGGAAGGAGTTCAGGACCAGTTCCCTGAGCGCCGCGATGTCCCGGGTCCGCACCAGCAGGACGATGTCGCTGTCCCCGGACACCAGCGCCGCGTGCTCGACCTCCGGAACGCCCAGCAACCTGCTCCGCAGCTGTTTCCAGGCCGGCTGGGCGATCTTCAGGTGCACGTACGCTGACAGGCCATACCCGTAGCGCTGCGGGTCGACCTGAGCCGTGTACCCCGTGATCACGCCGGCCTCCTCGAGCCGCTGCACGCGCGTGTACGCCCCGGCCCGGGAGATGTGCAGCGTGGCCGCCAGTGCCCGCATGGACATGCGGCCGTCCTCAGACAGCTGGGCCACGATGGCCCGGTCCACGTCATCGAGGACAGGCGCCTGCCCAGAGGGGTCCTCGTGGCCCGCTGAGCTGGATGTCATAAGACCACGGTACCCCGGAGTAGAGGACCAATCGTCTGCACTCAATGGCAAATCGTGGACTTACGGATTTGTGGTGGTCACCTGAACGCGCTGGCACACCCGGTGGCAGGCTGGTGTGCCATTCCCGGGAGGGGGCCAACTAGCGAACGGTCCGCCGCACCTCCGTCGTAGGTGCGGCGGACCGTTCCTGCTACATGGGCAGCAGCTCGAAGATCTCCACCGCGAACTTCCCGTCACTGTTGGACAGGAACGGGAGGCCGTCGGTGAACGCCTTCGCCGCTGCGAGATCGTCGGCCTCGACGATCGTGTAGCCGATCAGGTCGCCGGCTGTTCCTTCAGTGCCGTCATCGCGAACGGACGCGCTCGACCCGAACGGGCTGCCGCCGTCGATGAGCGCCGCGCCGACCTTCTCCATCCAGGCGCCAAACGCGGCCATCCGCTCGGCGCCCTGCTCCGGCGTGAAGTCGGACATCGGAGTGGCCGGGCCACGGTAGAGGTAGATGAACCTCGGCATGTCGATCGTCCTTTCGGGAACCGGCGTGCCCCATGCGCGCCGTCACCCTAGTCACGAACGGCACCGGCGCGGACAGACAACTCCGTGGCCCTAAAACTCGCTGTGACCGGTCTGGCGGGTGCAGAGTCCAGGGCAGGTCGGCAAGCATGCCCCCGGCCGTGGACGACAACGGAGGGAGTAATTCCTCGAGCTGCCCGAAGAAATACTCCCCCACGTCGCATCTCTGGCGTTCGCGCGTCATTCCCAGCGGCTGATCTCGCCGCCGGGGTAGGGCCGGAAGTCGAGGCCCTTTCTGGTTCTTTCGATGGGTCAGGCGACGACGACGTCGGCCGCATCCGTGGTGTCGCTCGCGCGCGACCGGCGTGCAGTGATCGCCACCGACGTCAGGGCGGCCAGGGTGGCGAAGAGGACGCAGGACCACAGCGCGGGCCGGAACCCGGCGGTGACAGCAGCTGGATCGCTGAGGTTGCCGTGGGCGGAGAAGACAGCGCTGGCGATCGCGATGGCGAAGACGG
>JAWWPV010000969.1:0-10865 GCA_033854775.1 Trebonia sp. | reverse complement strand
GGCGGCGCCGCTGGCGTCATCGCCGGGGCGGCCGCCACCGCCGCCTACGCCCGCGGCCACGGCGACGCGGTGGTCATCCCCGCCGAAGCCTGGGCCGGAGGGCTCGCCGCCGCCGTCATCATCGGCGCCCTCGCCGGGCTGTTGCCGGCGATCCGCGCCGCCCGCCTGTCACCCACCCAGGCGCTCTGGAGCAGCTGACCGCACAAGACCGGCGAGACCGCCGCGACCGGATAATTCAAGACCTCGTATCCCGAACGAGTTCGTGGTTCCAGGCTCAGAGATTACGAAGCGCTGCTGTCGTAGCAGCCGGCGAGATAGCCGGGGCACTCGCGCGCGGCCTGCTCCGCGGTGCGGGGCGGCCAGCTCAGCTCGGCGCGGGCCTGGTTGAGCCCGAGAGGTGCGCCTGGGAAGTCATGTGACTTCCCAGGTCCCAGAGGCCACGCACTGTTACGGCGAGATTGCGCAAAAAATTTGGCTCAGACAGCGAACCGAACGCCTCGGATGTTCGTCCCACTAATAGGAGAGAGATCGTGTTTCACCTACTATCTATGTGAACGTGCGGGTTCGCCGTTGTCGTTTTGAGCGTGCCTGAATGGGGGGCGAGTTCACCGATGGATCGGGTCCTGGCCGGACGTTACGAGCTTGGGGTCCTGCTCGGCCGCGGCGGGTCGGGTGAGGTCTGGCGCGGCCGGGACATGGCGACACACAGGCCCGTTGCGATCAAGCTGGTCGAGCTTTCCCTGATCGATGACCCCGCCATGCTGGCGGAGACGATCGGCAGGTTCCGGCTCGAGGCCACGGTGATCAGCGGGCTGCGGCACCAGAACATCGTGGGCGCACTCGACGCCGGCCGCATCGCCAACCAGCTGTTCATGGTCATGGAGCTGGCGCCGGGCATCTCCCTGGCCAGCATGATGGATGAGCGTGGTGCGCGGGGGATGGGGCTGTTCCCCGTCAGCAGCGTGCTCCGCATGGCCGAGCAGGTGTGCACGGGCCTCGCCGCCGCGCACGAGGCGGGCGTCGTGCACCGTGACATCAAGCCGAGCAACCTGATGGTGACACCGCAGCTCGGCATCAAGATCATCGACTTCGGCATCGCGCGGCTGCTTGCCGACAACTCCCCGCGGCTGACGCTGCCCGCGCAGACGGTCGGCACCATCGCGTACGTATCGCCGGAGCAGGCCCAGGGCCTCGACGTGGACGGGCGCTCCGACCTCTACTCGCTCGGCTGCGTGCTGTACCAGCTGCTGTCCGGGCGTCCGCCGTTCTACTCCGCCCTGCCCAGCGCGCTGCTCATGATGCAGGTGATTGACCGGCCGACCCCGCTCAGCGTCGTCAGGCCCGACCTCCCTGCCGGGCTTTCCGAACTGGTCGGCGACCTGATGGAAAAGGAGCCGGCGGCGCGGCCCGCGACCGCGGCGGAGGCCGCCAGCCGGATCGCGGCCGTCGAGCGCACGCTCGGCCCTGAAGAGCCAGAGCACGAGGCCGACCGGGAGACGATCAGGGCCAGTGACCACCGCGGCGCGATGGATGGTGATACCCGGCGTGACGAGGTCTGGCCGCAGTCGGGCCGGTCCACCGTCCTCACCCCGGAACGGATGGGAGAGTGGCCACAGCCGACCGTCGCGGGCGCGCCTCCCTGGGAGCTCAAGGGCCCGCCCATCCAGCCGCCTGTCCAGCCGCCGATGCCGTCCCCGGTGCCGCCCCAGCCGGGCCCGCCGGTGCGGTCGGCGCCGCAGGCAGCCACGGGAAGGGGAAACTCGATACCCGACTGGCCCGTGGTGCAACAGAGGCCCCGGTCCCGCCCCCTCTGGCGCGGCGTGGTCAGCACCGTGATCACCGCCGCCGTCGTGGCAGGCGTGGGGGCCTACCTGTGGGAGCGGGAACACCAGACCTTCAAGGTCACCGATGTCCGGGTCACGCCCGCGAGCCAGTCGGTGGGATGCGACGGCACGGCCGACATCATCGGCACGATCTCCACCAACGGCCACGGCGGGACCATCGGATACCAGTGGGTCGAGGGCGGCGTTGCGCAGTCGCCGCTTGTCGTCGATGACGCGAGCGGCAGCAACACGGTGCAGGTCACGCTGGATTGGGCGTTCCACGGCAAGGGAACGGGGAAGGCCGTCGCCGAGCTTCGCGTCCTCAACCCGCAGCAGGACGAGGCCAGCATTACCTTCCCCTATTCCTGCCCCAGGTGAGGCAGTGTGAAGGTCACCAGCTGCGTCCCGCTCGTCGGCCAGGGCGTGATCGCCAGGTCCGGGGCCCTGGTCGCCGTCACGGCCGCCCGCGGTCCCGACCCTGACCCGCTGCTCAGCGTGCTCGCCGAGGCCGCCGCGTCCGCAGGCGACGGCGGTGACCTGGTGCTCAGGGCCACGCGGGCGGCTCTCGGCTGCCGCGAACAGCCCGCCTGGGCTTGCGCGGGCGTCACGGCGGACGGCAGCGTGGCCGTGCTCGTCCACGGCCGCGGGGTCGCCACCGTCCGCGTCGACGGAGGCCCCGAGGTCACGCTGACGGGCGGCGACTCGGTGATCCCGGTGAGCCGGAAGTTCACCGGGGCGACCGTAACCCTCGGCCTGGCCATCGGCGAAACGGCTGCGCCCGACCCCCAGTTCTGGCTCGGCGACGGCGTAGTGTGCGGGGGCGGCCTCGCGATGACGATGACCGCCGGCCCGGTCGGCTGGCACCCGCCGACGGCTGACGTGCCCGCCTTTGCGGCGTCGGCGGCCGGCCCGCCACCGGACGGCACGCCGCGAGCCGGCCCGCGAGCGGAAGGAATCGCAGCCGCCGATCCCCCGCACGCCGTCCTGGTGGACGGTGTGCTGTGCGCGAGGGACCACTTCAACGACCCAGCCGCGCGGGCCTGCCGCCAGTGCGGAATCGACCTGGATCAGCCTCCGGCAAACATCCAGCGGCGCCCGCGGCCGCCGCTTGGCGTGCTGGTGCTTGACGACGGGACGAGGCTCCCCCTCGACGGCGACTACGTGCTCGGACGGGAACCGACGTTCGACAGCGACGTGATCGACGGGCGATCCAGGCCCGTGCGGATCAATGATTCAAATGGCACTGTATCCCGACTCCACCTGCGGATATCCTTGGTCGGCTGGCAGGTCGAGGTCAGTGACCTCGGGTCAGCGAACGGGTCAGTTCTCCAGTCGTCACACGGTGAGCGCACGCTCGCTCCGTACGAACCGACGATGGTCGAGCCGGGCGCGCGGATCGGTATCGGGCACCGGAGCATGCGGTACGTGGCTTACCAAGGAGTGCTCCCATGAGTGCGTGGACCGGACCCGGCTACGCCGACGACTGGGCGGTCCCCGGCTACACCGAAGAGCGGGAGCTGGGCCGCGGGGCATCCGGCAAGGTCGTCGAGGCGATCAACGACGCGACCGGCCGGCGGGTGGCGATCAAGTACCTCAGCCCGGCCCTGGTCCGCGACCCCGCGTTCGTGTGGGGGTTCCGCGCCGAAGCCCAGCTGCTGAGGTCGCTCGGCGTTCCGCAGGTCGTGCAGGTCTACGACTACGTGGAGCAGCCCGAGCAGGGCGCCGCGATCGTCATGGAGCTGGTCAACGGGGTCTCACTGCACGAGATGATCGTGCGCCGCGGGCCGACAGGACCCGAGGCCGCGCTCGCGGTACTGAAGGGGTCGCTGCTCGGGCTGGCCGCCGCGCACACGCTCGGCATCGTCCACCGGGACTACAAGCCGGAAAACATCCTGGTCGATACCGCGGGCAACAGCAAGCTCGCCGACTTCGGCGTGGCGGTCAGGGCGGGCAAGCAGGCCCCCGCGGCGGGGACGCCGCAGTACATGGCGCCGGAGCAGTGGCAGGCGGCGCCGGCCAGCCCGGCGACCGATGTCTACGCCGCGACCGCCGTCTTCTTCGAATGCCTGACCGGCAGGACCCCGTTCTCAGGGAAGCTTCAGCAGCTACAGGAACAGCACGTGACCGCGTCGGTGCCACTCGACCGGGTCGACGCGCCGCTCCAGGGCCTCATCGCGCGTGGCATGGCTAAGAACCCGGCGGGCAGGCCGCAAAGCGCCATCGCGTTTGTCGCCGAGCTTGAGGCGGTGGCGGGTGCCACCTACGGGCCCGACTGGGAGGAGCGCGGCCAGCATCACCTCGCGGAACGCGTCGCCGCCCTGCTGCCGCTGCTGCTCCGCAACGGCAGGCCGGGCTCCTCCGGCACCTCATACGCCTCGACCTGGCTCGGCGGTGGCGGCGGCCGGGGCGGCCGTCGGCGCCGGGCGGTGACCATCGCGGCGATCACGACGGCCGCGGTCGTCGTGATCGGAGCCGTGGCGACCGCGGTCACGCTGAAGGAGCGGAACCACCAGCAGAACGTGAACAGCTCGTCCCAGGTGGCGACGATCACGCCGTCCTTCAAGGCGGTGGCCAGTGTGACGCCGCCGGTGGCGGCGTCAAAGTGCGCCACGCTCACCTCGTTCACCGACACCGGCACGCTCACGGCCACGGCGCCGGGGACCGTGAAGTACCAGTGGGTGTACTCGTCAGGGAAGCCGGGGCCAGTGCAGACCGTGAGCTTCACGGGTGCCGGGCAGCAGACAGTGAGCGGCGAGATCGTCAAGACCAAGACGGCAGGCGGCGGCTGGGCGGAGGTCAAGATGATCAGCCCCGTCGCGCAGACCTCGAACAAGGCCAGCTACAAGCTCCTGTGCGACAAGTCGGGGACCAGCCAGATCAGCGCGTCGGCGTCCGTCCAGGTGCCCGCAGGCACCGGCACCTGCCCGGCGACACCGCCGAACCTCACCGCCAGCGGCTCGATCACGAGTGCCAAGGCCGGGACCGTCACGTACTACTGGGCGCAGCCAGACGGCCAGGACTCCGCACCCGCGACCCTCACGTTCACCGGGCCCGGCACGATGGCGGTGGCACCGCTGGCCATCACCCCGCCGGCCGACCCCGGCAGCGGTGACGCGGTCCTCGTCGTGACCAGCCCGGTCGCCACGGCCTCCAGTCCCGCGACGTACACGCTGTCGTGCAAGGCGCCCGGGGCGCCCACGCTGACGCTGGGCGCGACGGCCGCGGTCAGCCCGGCGAGCCAGACGCTCACGTCCTGCTCCGCCGCCGTGCCGACGTTCACCTTCAGCGGGACGATCAGCGACAACAAGGCCGGTTCCGTCAGCTACTACTGGAAGCTGCCGAGCGGGAACGGCCCGACGCAGACGCTGAACTTCACCAAGGCGGGCAGCGAGGCGGTCACCAGGGCCTTTAAGCCGGCCAGTGACAGCGCCAGCGGGTCAGGCACGCTCGTCGTCACGAGCCCGAGCGGCGTGACGTCGAACGCCGCCGCGTTCACGCTGACCTGCGGCCAGGCACTGGCGCTCACCAACAACGCCCCGGCGACCGCTACCGTCGGCAAGGCCTACTCGGGCACGGTCACCGTGTCCGGTGGCAAGGGCACCTACACCTGGGGCGCCGTGACCGGGCTCCCCGCCGGGCTGAAGGCAAGCGCCACCGGGGCGACGCTCACCGTCAGCGGCACGCCCACCACGGCGGGAACCGCCACGGTCGCGCTGTCGGTCCACGACAGCGCGACGCCGCAGGGCAAGGGGACGACGAGCCTCACGCTGACCGTCAGCGCGCCGGCGATGTCGATCACCAGCGGCGCCGCGACGACCGCCACGGTCGGCCACGCTTACTCGGGCAAGGTCACCGTGACCGGCGGGAACGGCGCCTACACCTGGGGCGCCGTGACCGGGCTCCCCGCCGGGCTGACCTCTAGCGCGACTGCCGGGACGCTCACGATCAGCGGCACACCCACGACGGCCGGGACCTCGACGGTCACCGTGACCGCCCGCGACACCGAGTCGGCACCGAAGACCGCGACCGCCGCCTTCACGATTACCGTCAGCTCGCCGCCGCTGTCCATCGCCACCGGCTCGCTGCCCAGTGGCACGGTCGGCACCGCCTACGCCGCCGCCATCGTCGCGACCGGGGGCACCGGCACTGCCACGTGGACAGCGGGCGGGCTACCCGCGGGGCTCACGATCAGCTCCGTGACCGGGACGATCAGCGGCACGCCGACCGCGTCGGGCAGCTTCACCGTCACCGTCACCGCCAAGGCGGGCCCGACGGCTTCCGCGACTTTCACCCTCGTCATCAATCCCAGGGCAGTCACTTCACCATCGCCGAGCGTGACGCCATCGTCAACGACCGTCCTCGCGTGACGCGCTGCCGCCGTCGCGCCGTCCGCGCAGGCCGCTGAGGCGCGGACCTGCCCGCACAGCCGGCCCGCGGGCGTGAGTGAGACTAGTAAGGTGCTGCACACCATCGAGGTTGACCGGGCCGACGACACCCGGCTGGCGGACTACACCCGGCTGACGGACGCCGGCCTGCGAACGCACCTGGAGGCCGAGCACGGCCTGTTCATCGCCGAGGGGACGAAGGTCATCACCCGTGCCGTCGCCGCGGGGTACCCGGTGCGCTCCATGCTCCTCGGCAAGAGCCGGCTGGCCGACCTGCCCGCCCTCGCCGAAGCGGCGGGCGCGGGGGACGGGGCGGGCGCGGCGCCGGTATACGTGGTACCTGACGAGGTCGCCGAGAACCTCACGGGGTACCGGGTGCACCGGGGAGCGCTGGCATCGCTCGCCCGCAAGCCGCTGCCCGAGGCCCGCGCGGTGATCGGGAACGCGCGGCGGATCGTCGTACTTGAGGATCTCGTGGACCACGGCAACGTCGGTGCGATCTTCCGGTGTGCCGCGGCGCTCGGCGTGGACGCGGTCCTGCTGTCGCCGCGGTGCGCCGACCCGCTGTACCGGCGGTCCGTCAAGGTCTCGATGGGCGCCGTGTTCGCCATCCCGTACGCGCGGATGACCGGCTGGTACGACGGGCTCGCGGAGCTGAAGTCCGGCGGGTTCCTTGTCCTCGCGCTGACCCCCGACGAGCGCGCCGCGCCGATACCAAGCGCGTTGCGTGACGCCGGGCGGGTCGCGCTGCTGCTCGGCACCGAGGGGGACGGGCTGTCCGCGCGGTGGCTGGACGAGGCCGACGAGACGGTGCGCATCCCGATGAACCCGGCGGCGCGCGCCGCCGGGGTGGATTCACTCAACGTGGTGGCCGCGGCCGCCATCGCCTGCCACCTGCTCGTCCAGCAGTTGGATTAAAGCGGATCAAATCCCATCAATATTGTGAGTTCAGGTAGATTTCTCCCGTCACTGCCTGCCGACGGGGGGAAATCATGGCGGCTCCTGGCCATGCCGTAGTGATCGGTGCCAGCATCGCGGGGCTGCTCGCGGCCGCCGCGCTCAGCGGCGCCTGCCCCCGGGTGACGCTGTTCGAGCGGGATACCCTCCCCGTCGAGCCAGGGCCGCGGCGCGGCGTGCCGCAGAGCCGGCAGCTGCACGCCCTGCAGGCCCGCGGCGTGCAGGCGCTTGACGAGCTGCTGCCCGGACTGCGGGACGAGCTGGTGGCGGCCGGCGGCGTGGTCGCGGACATGCAAGGGGACATCCACTGGTACCTCGATGACTACCTACTCAAGCCGGCGCGCACCGGGCTCGAGGGAATCGGGATCAGCCGTCCACCGCTGGAGGCGATGATCAGGTCACGGGTGGCGGCGCTGCCCGGCGTCACCATCACCGATGCCACGGACGTGGTGCGGCTCGTGACGGCCGATGACGAGGTGACTGGCGTAACGGTGCGCGCCGCAAGGACGCGGGACGCCGCCGAGGAGACCATCGCCGCCGACCTGGTGATCGACGCGGCTGGCGGCGGCTCGCGTACCCCGGTCTGGCTGCCAGAACTCGGCCTCGACGTGCCGCGGACGACCAGGGTGCGGGCCGGCGTCAGCTACGTGACCCGCATGTACCGCAGGGATCCGAAGCAGCTCGACGGGCGCTTCGGCTCGCTCCTCACGCCCTATCCGGGCCGGCCGTTCGGCGGAGCCGTCTTGCGCCAGGAAGGGGATCGCTGGGTGGTGCTGATCGCCGGCATGGTCGGCACCGAGCTGCCGCTGGATGAGGCCGGGATGCTCGCGTTCGCCGAGAAGTTCGCGTGCCAGGACATCGCGGCGGTGATGCGGGAGTCGGCGCCGCTGACCGAGCCGCTGAAGTACACCTACCCGGAGTCGACCAGGTACCACTACGAGAACCTGGGCGAGCTCATGGACGGGCTGCTTGTCATCGGCGACGCCTACTGTAGCCTCAACCCGATCTACGGCCAGGGCATCACGATCGCCGCCCTCGAGGCCCTGATCCTGCGCCGCCTGCTCAGTGCCACCGAAGGCAGAGGCACGGAGGGCAGCCGCGCCGGCCTGACATGGGACTACTTCCAGGCGGCGGGCAAGCTGGTCGACGAGGCGTGGGAGACCTCTGCCTCAAGCGACCTGCGCTTCCCGCAGGTCGAAGGCAAGCGCCGCCGGGGCGCCAGGCTGATCAACGCCTACGGCGAGAAGTTCCGCGCCGCCGCCTCGGTCGACCCGGCGCTGGGCGAGACGTTCCTCCGGGTCGCGAACATGGCCGACAAGCCGGCGAAGCTGCTGTCCCCCGGCACCGTGCTGCGCGTCTTCCGCTCGGCGGGGAAGGCGGTACGCGCGGGCGCCTGACGAGTCAGCCGGTCGAGCAGGTTCGTCATGGGGTCCCCACCACCCGGCGATTTTCGCAGCAGTACCACCTCGGCGCCGACAAGCTGCGAGCTCCCGAAGAAGCGTTGCGCCCGGCTTGGTGAGCCGGCATCACATGAATTGGTGATGCCGGCGAGGAGATCCCGGCAGAGCACGGCGCGGGCCGGGGCCAGGCCGACTCGCTAGCGCGGCCCTAGTCCAAGCCAGGCGGCGAGGCCGGCGATTTCCGTGTCGATCGCGGCGGACATCTCTCGGGTGAACGGGACATCCTGGTGGACGGCGTTGACCGTGAGGACGCCGGACCTGCGGTCGGCGGTGGCGTCGAGCTTGCCGACGAGGCGGTCGCCGAACAGGATCGGCAGGGCGTAGTAGCCCCAGCGCCGCTTCGCGGCCGGCTTGTACATCTCCAGCTGGTACTCGTACTCGAAGATCTCAAGCGCGCGGACGCGGTCGTGTACCAGGCGGTCGAACGGGGACAGCAGGACGGCGCGGCCCTCGAAGGCAGCGCCGAGGTTCCCGTCGAGGTACGACGGGTCGACGCGCCACTGGCCCTTGACGCCCTCGATCTCGGCCGGCTCGCCGACCTCGCCGACGATGGCGGGCTCCTTGGGAGCCTCGGGACCGCCGTGGCGGGCGATGCCGAGGGACGCGAGCCTTCGCCGGTTCCGTTCGCGCTCGGCTTCCGCCACCGGGACGACCGGGTGGTCGGGGTAGACGCGCGCGGCGAGGTCCCACAGCCGCGGCCTCCCCTTGCGGCCGGCGACCGCGACCTCGCCGCGCGACACCATGCATTCGAGGAGCCTGGTGACGTTCTTGTTGTTGGTCCAGCCGGTGGACTGCCACGGCTGCTCGCACGTATCGGGCAGCTTCCTGGACTGGAGCGGGCCGTCGGCGGCCAGCCTGGCGAGGATGTCGCGCCTGCACTTGTCGTTGGCGGCGACCCAGTCGCGGACGAAGACCTGCCAGTCCCGCAGCTCGCCGCCGCCTGGCCACGCCGCCATGCTTGCCCGGTAGAGGGCGAAGTCCTCGGCGGGGCGCAGGAATGCCCGCAGCTCGATGACGCTCTGGCTGGCGATCGCCGCCTTGAGGTCATCGGGGTGGTAGGCCGCCCCGAGCCTGGACCAGGCGACGAGGTCGGCGCTCGGCGCGACCGCGCTGACCGGGTCAAGCTGGAGCATCGTCAGCCGCCGGACCGCGGTGAGCAGGTCCGGCGGTCGCTGGCTGGTCAGCATCTGGGCGCGGACGGCGACCCGTCGCGCGTCTCGCCGGCTGAGCTGGTGCACCGCGGCCATGGGGACGAGGGTAACGCCTGGCCGCGTCAGCAGCGCCGGGTCACGGGCGCCGTCCCCCGGCCCGCGGGCTGACGGCGCCCCGTGCCCCGAGGACGGGCTGCCCGCCGCGCCCGCCGCGAAAGCCGACGTCCCAGGGCCAGTGCCCCCGCTCGTCGGCGTATACCAGCTGCAACGCGGAGAACTGCGGCCCGTTGAGCTCGGCGGCGACCGCCAGGTGCGCGCTCGGCTCCGCGACCCGCACGACCTCGATCACCGGCCCGCCGCGCAACGGGACCACCTCGCCGGGCCGGGGCGCGTCGGCGTGCACGACGTGCTCGGCGACACTGTTCAGCAGGCCAAGGGCGCGGTCATACGGCATTCCCGTCACAACGAGCTCGGGCCTGTCGTGCGCGGCCAGCCCGACCGTGTACGCGTAGGGCGGCCTGTGCCGCTCCCGCTGCACCCCCTGCACGATCCAGCAACACTCTTCGAGCAGCTCACGCAGGTGCTCAAGGTAGTCCTGCCAGATGGCCTCAGGATGATCACATTGCCAGCACATGTCGTTACCTCCGATATACAAGCGACAATGAAGCCACTGTAATCAGAGCGACCGACATTCTGTTCGACCAAGATCAAAGGTCGTCCGGCGTTCTTCTTTCACAACCTTTCCGGTGACCACTGCTGCCTGCCGGAGCGCCAACCCCGCTACTCCCGCAGACGCCCTCTCGCCATGCTCTCGCCACGCTCTCGCCACGCTCTCGCGACCCTCTCGCGACCCTCTCGCCCCAGCCGTCACAATCGAAAAAGATTAGGTGCACTTAGCGGCCGCATGGGCCCGTCGGTTTTCAAGTTGCGCGTGCGGGGCGGGCCGCGGTGCCGCGGGCGGCTCGTTTCGCGGCGTGGCTTTGCTTCGGGCGGGTCCTGGCGTGCCGTTGACGGCTGTGATCGCGGGTCATCCGGGTGCCTGGCCCCCGGGGGCCGGCCGGTTCGCCGGTTATGCCCCGGTTTGCCGGT
>JAWWPV010000968.1:0-3561 GCA_033854775.1 Trebonia sp. | reverse complement strand
TGTAGGCGGCGGCGTGCGCGCCCTTGCGGAACACCGCGTCGATCGGCTCCGTCGCCAGGTCGGGGTGGAACTCGGCGCCTGGTGACCCGGCTACGCAGTGCACAGGCCAGGAGTGCGCGTAGTCCGGGTCGTCCGAGAAATGGCTGCCGGGGTCGACGTGGTAGTCCTTGGTCGCCACGACATGGTCGTAGCCGTGGTCGCCAGCAGCCAGCAGCGAGCTGACGGAGCGGGCTACCGCGGTCCCGCCGGCGACCGCGAGCGAGCCGCCTTCGCAGAAGTCGTTCTGCACGTCAACGATGATGAGCGCGCGCACGCAGTTACTGTACGCGGGGGGACGCCCCCCCGCCTAAGCTTCCTCGCCGTTGTGACCGAAGACGGTTGGGATGGCGGGGTAGCCCCTTGACAGCTGCACGGCATAGGAGGGGAGTTCGGCGAGCGCCGCCGCGTGCCGGGACCGCGCGTCGGCCAGGGGCTCGCGTCCGATGATCTTGCCTTCGCGGACGAGCTCCTGCAGCAGCACCCGGTCGGCCGGCCTGAGGTCTGCCGGCGGGGCCAGGAGGATCCGCTCGGTCGCGCCCTCGCCCGCGGCGGGCCGCTCCCGCACGGCCCACTTGCGCCCGCCGCGTCCCGGCTTCCCCACGGAGCGCTTGGCCACCGGACGCAGCGCCTTGTAGTCGAACGCCTCGCCGTCGGCCACGGGCGCGTCCGACCGTGCCACCAGCTTGTAGACGAGCGCGGCGGTCGGCGCCCCCGACCCGGTGACGAGCGAGGTCCCCACGCCGTACCCGTCGACCGGCGCGGCGGCCAGGCCGGCGATCGAGTACTCGTCGAGGTCCCCCGTCAGGATGATCCGCGTGTGGGTCGCGCCGAGCGAGTCGAGCAGCGCGCGCACCGATACCGCCAGCGCCGGCAGGTCCCCGCTGTCGATCCGCACCGCGCCGAGCGACGGCCCCGCCACTTCAACCGCGGCCCGCACCGCCTGCTCCACGTTGAACGTGTCGACCAGCATCGTCGTGCCGGGCCCCAGCGACCTGAGCTGGGCGGCGAACGAGTCCCGCTCGCTGTCGTGCACCAGCGTGAACGCGTGCGCCGAGGTCCCGTTCGACGGCACCCCGTAGGTGTACCGGGCCTGGAGGTTCGAGGTGGACGCGAACCCGGCGATGTACGCGGCCCGCGCGGCGGCCACGGCCGCCCACTCGTGGGTGCGGCGCGACCCCATCTCGATCAGCGGCCGGCCGGACGGGCCGGGGCCGCCGGCGGCGGTCACCATCCGGGACGCGGCCGAGGCGACCGCGCTGTCGTGGTTGAGAATCGACAGGACCACGGTCTCAAGCAGCACCGACTCCGCGAACGTGCCCTCGACGTCGAGAATCGGCGATCCGGGGAAGTACATGTCCCCCTCGGCATAGCCCCAGATGTTCCCGGAAAACCGATACGATGACAGGTACTGGAGCGTGGTCTCGTCCACAACCTGGTTTTCCCGCAGGAAGGACAGCTCGTCCGGCCCGAAGCGGAATCGCTCAAGCGCGTCGAGCAGTCGGCCGGTGCCGGCCACGACGCCGTAGCGGCGGCCGTGCGGCAGGTGGCGGGCGAATACTTCGAAGACCGCGCGCCGCGAGGCCGCACCGCTGCGCAACGCGGCCTGGAGCATGGTGAGTTCGTAGTGGTCAGTCAGCAGCGCGGTTGTCCCGCTGTTCACCGTATTGGTCACAGGTGGAAGACTAGGCGTAGGGAGGTGCGGACGAGTGAGCGTGGCACCCGCTGAGGTCGACCAGCCGAGGTCAGCGGATGAGGTAACGCCGGAAAAGCTATGGCTGACGATCGTCTGGAACGATCCGGTCAACCTTATGTCTTATGTGACTTATGTGTTCGAGCACGTGTTCGGTTACTCGCGGCCGAAGGCCGAGAAGCTGATGCTTGATGTCCACCACAAGGGCAAGGCCGTGGTGGCGAGCGGCACTCGCGAGGCAATGGAACGCAACGTCGAGGTGCTCCACGGATACGGCCTGTGGGCAACCGTCCGGCAGGACACCTGAAAAGGGGCGATGAAGTGTTTAGGCCCATGAAGGGCGGCGGCGCCAGCGTCTGGTTGTCCGCCGACGAGGCGACCCTGCTCCGGACTTTGGTCGTTCCCGTGATGGAACTGCTTAATGACCCCGCCCGCCCGGCGCCCGACCCGGCCCCGGGTCGGGACCCGGACCCGGCGCCCGGCGAGTCAGCCGAGTCGGCCGATCTCTTTGACGACCTTGAGAAGATGTTCAACGAGACCAGCGCCGCGCCGCCGGAAGCGCCCGAGGACCCCGTGCTCGCCCGGCTGCTGCCCGACGCGTACCAAGACGATGACGAGGCGGCCGGCGAGTTCCGGAAATATACGGAATCGTCCCTCAGGGAAGCGAAGAAGTACTTCGCGCAGACGCTACTTGAGACGCTCCCGCCCAAGGGCGGCCGCGTGAAGCTCACGGCCGAGCAGGCCAGGGACTGGCTGCGGGCGCTGAACGACGTGCGACTGATGTTCGGCGTCCGGCTTGAGGTGACCGAGGACTTCGAGGAGCAGCTCGTCTCCCTCGACCCGAAGGACCCGCGCGTCGCGGCCTTCGAGGTCTACTGCTGGCTTGGCGCGGTCCAGGAGTCCCTGGTCCAAGCTATCGCCAGGTAATCTCGGCATCGTGCTAAGGATCTCGCGCGCCCTCTACGAGAAGATCATCGAACACGCCCGCAAGGACCACCCCGACGAGGCGTGCGGCGTGATCGCCGGGCCCATCGGCAGCGACAGCCCGACGCGGTTCATCCCCATGCAGAACGCCGAGCGCTCGCCCACGTTCTACCGGTTCGACTCCCACGAGCAGCTCAGGGTCTGGCGCGAGATGGACGATAACGACGAGGAAGCCGTCGTGATCTACCACTCGCACACCGCGACGCAGGCGTACCCGTCGCGCACCGACATCTCGTACGCGAGCGAGCCGCAGTCCCACTACGTCCTAGTATCGACGCGGAATGAGCCGGAAACCGAGTTCCGCTCGTACCGGATCGTCGATGGCGAGGTCACCGAGGAACCGGTCACCATCTCGGAATGATCGGTTCCCGATCCGGGTTCCATTCCAAGGCGTAAAGAAGTTCACCGAGGAGCGATTGACACATGGCCATTGAGGTTCGCATCCCCACGATCCTGCGCAGCTACACCGGCGGCGCCAAGGCGGTCGAAGGGTCCGGGGCGACCCTGGACGAGCTGCTGAACAACCTGGACGCGGCCCACGGCGGCATCCGCGAGCGTCTCGTGGACGGCGAGAAGCTGCGCCGCTTCGTCAACGTGTACCTCAACGACGAGGATGTCCGCTTCCTCGGCGGCCTGGAAACCCCGGTCAAGGACGGCGACACGGTGACCGTGCTCCCGGCCGTCGCCGGCGGCGCGCGCTAAGGACCAAAAGCGATAAGAGCGATAAAAGAGGATCAATCCGAACGGATGCGTGTCGATGCGTTACGACTCACTGCTCGCTTCCCTCGGCAATACCCCGCTGGTGGGTCTCCCGAGGCTCTCCCCCTCGGACGATGTCCGGCTGTGGG
>JAWWPV010000967.1:0-2968 GCA_033854775.1 Trebonia sp. | reverse complement strand
GCCCCGCCATGCGCAAAGCCCGCCAGCAGTTCAGGCAGGCACTCGCCCCGGCCGGGCACCTCACCCGGCCGGGGATCGTCGCCTGCCTGCCATCCCATGCACTCGCCCCGTTCGATCGGTCGCTTCATCCGAAGTCGTTAATCGAACACTACTCCTAGCCACCGACATTCCAGCCCGGCGCGACAAGTGCCCAGCCGCCCGACCTGAGTACCCCGCTCGCAGTTGGTGGCGGGTGCTTGAGTGCCGCGACCGCCCCACTCTTAGCTGGTAGTCGATTTCAGGGGCTCAGGGGGAACAAGAGAGCGGTGGGTGTCGGTCCATTTCGTTACGACGTCGGTAAGGAAGCGCGTTAGCTGGTGGTTGGTGAAATCGGCGAAGATGTCTGGGCCGTCGATGTGGGCCTTCTTGCCGTTACGGTGAATGGTCAGCTGGTAGGAAGCCTGGCGGTCGCCTTCGGTACGACCGAAGAAGCAGATCAGACGGGGCGGCTTCGGCTGGTAGCGGGCTGCGGTGATCGGCTTGAGAGCCCACCTGGCGAGTTCGGCGGCGGCGAAGGCCTGGGTGGACAAGCGGTAGCTGAACGTGACATCCAGCAGGCTTCGGGGCGACCCTGGGTCGCTGCCATCCATTCGTTCTGGGACCTCTTGAATGTTCTGTCGTCGAGGCTGTCCAGCAGTACACGGGCTGCCACCGTGCAGCCGACGTCGGTCGTGTCAAAGTGCATTGGGTGCGGCTCTCCTGAAGGGAGATTCTGACGTTGCTACCGGGGTCGGGGTCGCATCCCGTCGAGGATGATCTGGGCGATGTGTGCTGAACGTTCGCTGCTGGTCTCCGCGCCGGCGTGGCGGATCGCGGCGAAGGCACCGGCGACGAGTGCCATCACCTCGTCGACGGTGAGGTCATCGCGGGCGGCGCCGGCTGCGCGCGCACGGTTGAGCAGGCCCGCGACATGGCGTCTGAGGTCTGCTGCGACGCCCGGGGCGGCGGTGCGCAAGTCGAACTCGGCGGCCAGCAGCGCGCTCTTGACGGCTACGTTCTCGGCGCCCGTGGCTATCATCCAGGACACCAGCGTGAACAGGGCGGCGGGATCGCCGGCAGCGGCGAGCGTTTCTCCTTCCGCCACCGTCTGCTCTAGCTGAGCGGTCGCGACGGCGAGGTACAGCGCCTCCTTGGCGGGGAAGTGCCGGTGGACGGTGCCGGGTCCGACGCCCGCGCGGCGGGCGATCTCGTCGAGCGAGACGCCAAGACCCTCCGCCGCGAACAGCTGCTGCGCAGTCCGCAGCACCCGCTCCCGATTGCGGCGCGCGTCGGCCCGCAGCTCACGGTCACTCCGGTGAGCTGCCGGCGAATTCGCTGGAACCGGCTGGCTGGACATCCCGGTACTAGCATAACCGGGGCATCGCACCGTATACTCGGTGACCGTAACCGGGGCGGAGCACCGCTTACCGGTTCGCGCCGCCCTTCATGACCGGATTCGCCAGCCACGAGGAGATCACGCTGATGACCACACGCGAGGACGCGAGCGCTCTGGTGCAGCGGATGCAGGAGTGCTTCAACACCCGGCAGTTCGACCAGGCCGACGACCTGTTCACCCCCGGCTTCTTCAGCCACCCGCTCGGCACCACCGGGTTCCAGGCGGTCAGTGGCGCCTGGCGCAACCTCACTGCCCGGTTTCCCGGCATGCGCGTCGCCGCCGACGACATCCTCGCGGACGGCGACAAAGTCGCCGTCCGCTCGTCCGTCGGGGGAACCGGGGCCCCGGACGGCAACGCGCCGCCGATGCTGCTCGAGATCTTCCGCATCGAAGACGGCCGGCTCGCGGAGATGTGGGGGGCCACCGAGGGACCGCGTGCCAGCTAAACGCGCCGGCCCGGGCGTGCTTCCGGGCCCCATCCGCCGGTAGAGGGGCTGGCGGGCCCGGTGGATCGTCCTCACTGGTGGCGGGCACGCGGCACCGGTCGCGCTCGCCGTGAAGCTGAAGCAACGCGTCAGGAGGTCACTATGTCGCACGTCCGGGTGCACAACTTCTCAGTGTCGCTGGATGGGTTCGGCACCGGCGAGGGGCAAAGCCTGGACGCCCCGTTCGGGCACGCGGGAACCCGGCTGCATGAGTGGTTTTTCGGGACCCGCACGTTCCATGCCATGCAAGGCCAGCCTGGCGGCAGCACCGGCATCGACGATGCTTTTGCTAGCGCCTGGAGCCGGGGCGTCGGCGCCGAGATCATGGGCCGGGGCAAGTTCGGCCCCCACCATGGCCCCTGGCCGGACCAGGAGTGGAACGGCTGGTGGGGGGACAACCCGCCGTTCCACACCCCGGTCTTTATTCTCACCCACCATCTCCGGCCCTCCGTCCAGATGAACGGCGGCACCACGTTTCACTTTCTCGACGCCAGCCCTGCCCAGGCGCTTACGGAGGCGGGCCAGGCCGCTGCTGGCGGGGATATCCGCATCGGCGGCGGCCCGTCCACTGTCCGCGAGTTCCTGGCCGCTGGCCTGATCGATTACATGCATGTCGTCGTGGTGCCCATCGTGCTGGGCCGCGGGGAGCGGCTCTGGGACGGGCTGGAGGCGCTCGAGGACCGCTTCCGAATTGAGGCCGTGAACAGCCCCAGCGGCGTTACCCATGTCACCCTCAGCCGGAGGTAACAACCGGCAGCACGGCTGGACACGTTAGCCGGGGCGGGCGAGGTCGTTCAGCACTTCATGATCGTCTGCAGTGGGCGGCCGGGTCGGCAGGCCCTGGCTGCCCGCCGTCACCACCGCAGCCCGGCCGGCCTCCCAGTAATCTCAGGGCATGCCGAAAGTCCTGGTCACCGGAATGTCCGGCACCGGCAAGTCCGCTGCCCTCCAGGAACTGGGCGAGCGAGGCCACCGCGTCGTCGACACCGACACCGACCAGTGGAGTCACTGGGTCACCTCGCCCGACGGCTCACCCGACTGGATCTGGCGTGAGGACGCCATCGCAGTC
>JAWWPV010000966.1:0-11572 GCA_033854775.1 Trebonia sp. | reverse complement strand
CGGCGTTCGGGCTGCTGAAGCTGTACGACGATGCGCTGCCGCACGTCTACGGCTACCTGCTGGCCCGGTGCGGCGACACTGGCCTGGCCGAGGACCTCACGGCCGAGTCGTTCCTTGCCGCTGTGCAAGCGGTCCGCAAGCCTGGCGCGCCCGATCCCTCGGTCCCGTGGCTGATCGGGGTAGCCAGGCACAAGCTCGCCGACCACTGGCGGCGGGTCGAGCGTGAGCAGCGCGGGCTGCGCCTGCTTGACAGGGAGCCGGCGCGCGTCGACGACCCGTGGGAGACGGCCGTTGACCGGATCCGGGCCCGCGAGGTGCTCGGCCGGCTCGGCGCGCACCACCGGTCCGCACTCACGCTGCGTTACATCGACGGGCTGCCGGTACCCGAGGTGGCCCGGCACCTGGACCGCACCGTGCACGCCACCGAGGCGCTGCTTGTGCGGGCCCGTGCCGCGTTCCGCCGGATCTACGAGGGAGAGGAGGGCTCGCGATGACGGATCCGTTTGAGGCGCTGCGCGAGCCCGTCACGCCGGTCGATCCCGACCCCGGTTTCGCCGGGCGGCTGCGACTGCGGCTGACCCGGGAGGTTTTCGCACCAGCAGGAGGAACCATGTCCCAGCAGACCGCCGCGGTCCACGCCGAGCGCGAGCCCGCCTGGCCACCGACCCTGACCCCTTACATCGTCGTGTCCGACGCCCGGCGTGCCATGGACTGGTACACCGAGGTATTCGGCGCGCAGCGCCGCGGCGAGCTCCACGTCAACGCGGACGGCACGATCGGCCACGCCGAGGTCGGCATCGGCGACGCGGTGCTGATGTTCTCCGAAGCTTCCGGCCTCTGGCCCGACGTGCCCGTGCGCGCGCCCGACTCCCCCGCCACGTTCAGTCACACCCTCCACCTGGAGGTTAACGACGTCGACGGGACCGCCGAGCGGGCCAGGCGCAGCGGCGCCTCGGTGGAGCGGGAGCCGGCCGACCAGCCCTACGGTCGCGCCGCGGTGATCGTCGACCCGTTCGGGCACCGGTGGACGCTGCTGCGGCCGCCGGCCCGGGCCACCAGGCTGCGCCAGGGCGACGTCGCGAACGTGACGATGACGGCGCGGGACGCGCAGCGGGCCAAGGAGTTCTACGAGGCGGTGCTGCAGGTGCCGTTCTCCGAGGGTCACCCCGGCGCCTGGCGCACCGACGAGACCGCGCCGCCGCTTGGCATCTTGCCGTCGCGGGGCGCAGAGCCGGAGGTGCAGCTGTCCTACCGCGTCGACGACATCGCCGCCGCGGTCGCGCGGGTCCGGGCGGCCGGCGGCCGCGCGGACGAGCCCGAGCGCAGGCGGTTCGGGCTGTCCACCGAATGCGTCGACGACCAGGGCACGACATTCCGCCTCTGGCAGCCGGCTGACTGAAGCACGAGAACAGGGCGGCGGGTCGGAGGCTAGGCTGCCCGGCGCCACCCGGAGCCAGGTCGCGCGATGACTACCCGGGCCCGGGAGGCTAGGACTTGCGGGCAAGTAGGCCGTAAACGGGGACGGGATGCTCGAAGCCGGGGTCGCCGGGCGTGCGGCGCCATTCGGTGATGGGGACGAGGCCTGGCGGGACCAGGTCGAGGCCGGCCGCGAGGGCGGCGACCTCCTGGCGGGAGCGGAGCGTGATGGGCTGCGTGGGCATCAGCTTGTTCCACTGCCTGGCCGCCTCGTCCAGCGCCGGGTCCAGGTCGCTCGCCAGGTGGTAGATCGCGACGTGGCTGCCGGACGGTACGGCCGCCATCAGCGAGGACACCACCTCGGCCGCCTCTGCGGCGTCGGGGACGTAGGCGAGCGTGAACAGCAGCATGACCGCCAACGGCAGGCTCAGGTCCAGCGTCTCCTGCGCGCCCGTCATGATGGCGCCCGTGTCGCGGACGTCCGCGTCCACGTAGCCGACGGCGCCGCCCGGCGCGGACTTCATCAGCGCCCGGGCGTGCGACAGCACCATCGGGTCGTTGTCCACGTAGACGATGCGGCACTCGGGCACCATGGACTGCGTGACCTCGTGGGTGCTGCCCACGAGGGGAAGGCCGGTGCCGACGTCGAGGAACTGCCTTATGCCCGCCCCGGCGACCAGGAAGCGCAGCACTCGCCGCTGGAACCCGCGCATGGCGGGCGCGATGTGGGCTATCACGGGCGCCGTCGCGGCCAGTGCCCGCGCGGCCTTGCGGTCGGCCTCGAAGTTGTTCTGGCCGCCGTACAGGTAGTCCGCGACGCGCGCCGCGTTCGGCACCGTGGTGGTGATGAGCGCGGCTTTCTCCCGGCGCGTCGCGTCGTCCTCCGCCCGGTCGTCTGCCATGGCAACAAGTATGCGGCAACCGAGGCTGCCGGGGAGGCTTGGCAGGCCAGTCGTGCCGGCAACGTAACGACTCCTGACCGCCACCTCGGCGCCGAGCCATATCCTCAACTGATGGAAACCGCCAGCAATCCGATCGACAGGGACACCATTGCCGCGCGGATGGCGGGTTTCCCGCGCGTGACCGCGGACAGGGCAGACCTGAAGCAGGCGGCCGTGGCGGTCTGCGTCACCGTGCGCGGCGGCCTCCCGTGCCTGCTGCTGACCCGCCGCGCGGCCGGGCTGCGCGCGCACGCCGGCCAGTGGGCGCTGCCCGGCGGGCGCAGGGACAACGGCGAGACGGCGGTCGATGGCGCGCTGCGCGAGCTGGCCGAGGAAGTCGCGCTCGTACTCGGTACCGACTCTGTCCTCGGGCTGCTCGACGACTACGTGACCCGCTCCGGGTACGTCATGACGCCCGTGGTCTGCTGGGCCGGGACTACGGGCCAGCTGGCCGGCAGCGAGGCCGAGGTCGCCTCGCTGCATGAGGTGCCCCTCGCCGACCTCGACGTGGAGCCGAGGCTTGTCTCTATCCCAGAGTCCGACGCCCCGGTCATCCAGCTCCCGCTGCTCGGGGGCTACCTGCACGCGCCTACCGCCGCGGTCGTCCACCAGTTCTGCCGCATCGCCTGCCGCGGTGAAGTCCACCGCGTCGCCCACTACGAGCAGCCGGTCTTCGCCTGGCGCTGACTGGCATCCCGGAAGACCCGGTCCGCGTTCGTGAACAGCGCCAGCGGCCGCGAGCCGAGAAGGGCCGCGCGGTTACTTCCGGCCCAGGCCGGCCACGATCAGCTGCTGGTAGAGGTTCAGGTCACCGGGATCGGTGTCCTGACGCCACCGGGCGCACGGCACGATTCCCGGCGCGGTGAGCCGCATGGCGCCGAAGAACTGCCCGATCTGCTCGCTGGTGCGCCACATGCCGCGGCCGAACGCCTCCAGCATGACCTCTTCAAGCGCGGCGGAGTCCGGGTCGCCCAGGGTGCGGAAGTGAGAGACGAACAGGCAGCTCCCCGCGGGCGTGGCGTCGCACATGGCGCGGATGGCCCCGAGCGGATCCTCTTCGTCAAGCAGGTGGTGCAAGACCGCGCTCGCGATGACGGCCACCGGGCGGCCGAAGTCGATCAGGTCGCGGACCGCCGGGTCGGACAGGATCTGCGCGGGCTGGCGGATATCAGCCTTGACGACCACGGTGTGCTCGTCCTCGGCGAGCATGGCACGGCCGTGCGCCAGGACGATCGGGTCGTTGTCCACGTAGACCACCCTGGCACCGGCACCGGCATCGGCGCGCTGCGCCACCTGGTGCACGTTGTCGGCGGTGGGCAGCCCGGACCCCAGGTCGATGAACTGGTCGATGCCCAGCTCCCCGGCGATGAAGGTAACGGCGCGGACCAGGCAGGCCCGGTTGTCCAGGGCGATCTGCACCGCGCCGGGAAACTTCCTGACAAAGATCTCCCCGACCTCTCGGTCGACGGGGTAGTTGTCCTTCCCGCCGAGCAGGTAGTCGTAGGTCCTGGCGATGCTCGGGACCTGCGGGTTGAACGACGGCTTCGCCTCCATGGCGGGTCCCCTCCGCTAACGCCCCGGTGGCTAATCCGGGCTTACCTTACGCCGTCATGTCATCACGGACAACCGAGGCGATCGACCGGCGCGGCACGCTGCCACGCGGTCCCGGTCAGCGGACCGGCAGGTCATGCTGGAGCCTCAGGCGGATCCGACGCGGCGGCCGGTGACGCGGGACGGCACGATACGGACGAATATCTCCCGGGGTCCCGGGGCCCAGGGCTCGATGCCTGTGCTGCGAACCGCGTCCTCCCCGGTGCCGGTGATGCGGTGGGCCGGGCCCTGGATGAGGACGTTCCAGCCCTGCCGGGCGGCCAGGTCGATGCTGTCGATCTCGAACGCCACCTTGTAGTCGGCGTCGGCGATGCCGGTCCGCAGGTCCTCATCGAGCGGGCCGTTCGCCGCGGTGCGGAATACGACCGCGCCGTCCTGCCACGCGTAGTTCACCGGCAGCACGGCCAGCCCGAACCGGCTGGTGTAGGCGATCCGGCCGATCCCGCCCCCGGATATCAGGTTCAGGCACTGACCTTCGTCGAGCTCTTCGATCACGCGTTCAGCCATCGTGTTGCTCCTCCGTGCGGCACAGCGGGTGTCGCTCATGACATTAGCCACGGCAGGCCCGCGAGAAACCAGACCTTCGGCCCGCACGGAAAGACCTTCGTCAGCGCCTGAGCGACACGGCGCTCGCCAGCGCGACCGCGAGCAGCACGACGGCGAACGCCACGGTGGCCGGCCAGCCGCCGCGGGAGTAGAAGATGCCGCCTGCCGACCCGGCGACGCTGCTGCCGATGTAGTAGAGGCACAGGTACAGGGCCGACGCCTGCGCGGGCGCGACGGGTGCCCGGCCGCCGACCCACCCGCTCGCCACCGAGTGCGCCGCGAAGAACCCCGCGGTCAGCACCACGAGCCCGGCCACGACGCAGGCCAGGGAGGAGGGCAGGGTCAGCGCCACACCCGCGATCGCCACGGCCACGGAGACGGCCAGGACGACGTAGCGCCCGGCCCGGTCCGCGAGCCGGCCCGCTAGCGTGGAGGACCAGGTGCCCGCGAGGTACACCGTGAACAGGCCACCGATCACGCTGGTCGACAGGTCGAAGGGCGCACCGCTGAGCCGGAACGTCAGGTAGTTGTAGACGGTGACGAACGCGCCCATCAGCGCGAACCCGATCAAGTAGAGCCGCAGCAGCCCCGTGTCCGCGAGGTTGCGGGCAAGCGTGGCACGCAGGACGCGGAGCCTTGGCGGCGACGGGGTGAAGAAGCTCGATCGCGGGAGCAGCACCGCGAACACGACCGCGCACGCGAGCGCGAGCGCCGACACCCCCGCGGTCGCGACCCGCCAGCCGCCGTGCTCGGCGAGGACCCCGGCGATGATCCGCCCGCTGAGCCCGCCGATGGCGTTGCCCGCGATGTACAGGCCCATGGCCCGGCCGAGGTCGGCCTTTTCGACCTCTTCGGCGAGGTAGGCCATCGCGGTCGCGGGTACCCCGGCGAGGGCGAACCCCTGGAGCACGCGGATCCCGATGAGCACGGGCAGGCTCGGCGACAACGGCACGATCAGGCCGAGCACGGCCGCGGCGAGCACCGAGACGGTCATCACCGCGCGGCGGCCAAGGATCTCCGACAGCGAGCTCACCGGGATGATCGCGATGGCGAGCGCGAACGTCCCCGCGGACATGGCGAGGCTCGCCGCGGCGGGGCTGGCACCGAACGCGCGGGACAGCAAGGGCAGCAGCGGCTGGGGCACGTACAGCAGCGCGAAGGTGGCGAGACCCGCCGCGAACAGCGCGAGCCGCACGCGCCGCATCCGGGGATCGCCGTACCGAAGTCTTTCCGTTGTCTCCAGCGAGAGTGTCACGCAACCGACGCTAGGCCGGCAAGCATTAATACGTCCAATACATGATTGCTCGTGTAATAATTCAAATATGCATGAAGGGGCGGCCGGCGACGGCGCGGAAGCCGCGCTCGATGCCCTGGTGCCACTGCTCCGCCAGTTCGTCGCCGTGGCCCGCGAGGAGCACATGACGCACGCCGCCGAGTCGCTCGGCATCCCGCAGCCGACGCTCTCCCGGTCGATCGCCCGGCTCGAGGCCGAGCTCGGCGTCCCGCTGTTCGCCCGCCCCGGCCGTTCCATCAAGCTGACCCGTCACGGCCGGTACCTGCTGGATTCTTCAGAACGGGTGCTCCTGACTCTGACCGCGTCACTTGAGCGCCTGACGGGCGAGGCCGACCCGGTGCGCGGCCGGGTCGCGCTCGGCTTCCTGCACACCCTGGGCGTTGAGATCGTGCCGCGGCTGCTGCGGGACTTTCGCGCGTCGTACCCGGCCGTCCGCTTCGCGCTCGTGCAGGGCGGCGGGCAGCGGGTGCTCGCGGGGCTGCGGGACGGCGAGATTGACCTATGCCTGACGGCACCGCTGCCGTCAGGCCCTGACGTGCACGCACGGGCGCTCGCCGAGCAGCGGATCGACCTGTTCGTCCCGGCCGGGCACCCGCTCGCGGCACGGCGGGGCGGCATGCCGCTCGCGGCGGCCGCGGCCGAGGAGTTCATCGTCATGGAACACGGCTACGGCCTGCGGGCGATCACCGACGCCATGTGCCATGAGGCGGGCTTCGAGCCGAGGATCGCGTTCGAGGGCGAGGAGGCCGACACGGCGCGCGGCCTGGTCGGCGCCGGCCTCGGCGTGTCACTGCTCCCGGTCACGACGGCGTCGCTCGCGGACCCGTCGGTGGTCCCTGTCCGCGTCACCGCGCCGAGGGCGGCCAGGACGATTGGCATCGCCTGGCCCGCCGACCGCCCGCTGACCGCCCCGGCGGCCACGTTCCGCGACTTCGCCCTGACCTACGCCGGCCGCCTCCCGGAGGCGGCACCCGGCTGAGAGGCACGCGGCGCCATCCGCGCGGTCGCGTCGCGCGGGTGAGAACGAAAGCGGGCAATCAGCGCTTGCCGCCTACCGCCCCCCACATGGACGACTTGGCCGTGCCGCCGGCGCCCGGGTCAGGCCGCCATGCCTCGACCCGCACGATGCCCGGCTCGACCAGGTCCGTGGCCGCGAAGAACCGCGCCACCTGCTCGCGGCTACGGTACGTGGGTGTCTGCTTTACCATGCGGTCCGCCACGCCTCTGACGCCGTCTTGCTTTTCCCGCTCAAGGAGTTCCGACCCTACGTGGGACACGGCAAGGTAACTGCCGGGCGGGACGGCGTCCATCAGCGTGGCCACGATCGCGTGCGGGTCGTCCGCATCCGGTATCGCGTGCAGGATCGCGAGCAGCGTGACCGCGACGGGTTTGGTGAAGTCCAGCAACTGCCGCGCTTGGGCGAGGATCGCGAGAGTATCGCGCAGGTCGGCTTCGATGTACTCGGTGGAGCCGGCCTCGTCGCCGCTGGTCAGCAGCGCGCGGGCGTGGGCAAGCACGACTGGGTCGTAGTCGACGTACACCACCAGGGACTTCGGCGCGATGGCCTGGGCGACCTGGTGGGTGTTGCCCGCCGTGGGGATGCCGGTGCCGATGTCCAGGAACTGCCGCATCCCTGCCTCCCCGGCGAGGTAGCGGATCGCGCGACCGAGGAACGCCCGGTTCGCGCGCGCGCTGAAGGCCATCCCTGGGTCGATCTTGAGCCATGCCTCGGTTGCCGCCCGGTCGGCGGCATAGTTGTCCCTGCCGCCGAGCACGTAGTCGTAGACGCGGGCCTGGTGCGCCACGCTGGTATCGAAGGCCAGGCGCCCGGTCGTGCCCGCGGTGCTGTCGTTCGGTGCCCCTGTCTCGTCGGTGGTCATCGCGCCTTTCCTGTCATGTCTCCCGGGCAACCTGTTCGATGAAGCGCACCGTGGCTGCCGGGGTCAGTGCCTCGCCGCTGAGCTGGTCGACGACCTCTAGGTAGTGCTCGATGTCCGGGCGCTGGTCCAGGTAAACGGCACTGGTGAGCTGCTCGATGTAGACCACGTCCGGCAGGTCACGCTCCTCGAAGCGCAGGATCGAGAACGACCCGCTCGCGCCCGCGTGACCGCCGCGGGCGAACGGGACCGCCTGGAGGGTCACGGTGGGCATCCGCGCCGCTTCGACAAGGTGGCGGAGCTGGGCGCGCATCACGGCAATCCCGCCCACGGGCCGGCGCAGCACCGCCTCGTCCATCACCGCCCAGATCCGGGGCGGCTGCGCCCGGGCGAGCAGCTCCTGACGCTTGCGGCGCAGGCCGACCCTGCGCTCGATCTCGTCGACGAGCGCGGTCTGGTGGCCGAGCCTGGTGACGGCCCGCGCGTAGTCCTCGGTCTGGAACAGGCCGGGCACGAACTGCATCTCGAAGCTGCGGATCGAGGTGGCCGCGGACTCAAGGCCGAGGTACGTCTCGAACCAGTCGGGCAGGATGTCGTTGTACTTCGCCCACCACTGCGGTGCCCTTGACTGCCTGGCCAGAGCTACGACCTTCGCCCGCTGCTGTTCCCCGGTCACGCCGTACAGGGTGAGCAGGTCCTCGACGTCGCGGACCTTCAACCCGACCCGCCCGGTCTCCATCCGGCTGATCTTGGACCGCGATGCCCGGATCTCGTACCCGGCTTCCTCCGCCGAGATGCCGGCGGTCTCGCGCAAGCGCCGCAGTTGAGCGCCGAGCAGCATGCGCAGCACGGTCGCTTCGGCCGGGGATCCCTCCTGGCCGGAACCTGGCTCACCGTCGCCCGGCACCACAGTATTCATCGCTGCTCCGATGTCGATAGACCGGTGCACGGCGACCGCCGACGGGCCGGGCAGCCCAGGTACCATGCCGCACGCCATTCTCGCGTATTGGCAACACGGCAGTATCTACTTTATACCTAACCGCCGGGCCCCGGCTTTCCCATTCCAGGCAGGAATCGCTCCCGGTCGCCGACCTCACGTCAGGTCGTCAAACTCGCCGTCCTTCACCCCAGCCAGGAATGCGCTGACTTCGCACGGGCATACACCAGGGCGGGGCCGGACGGGTGGCGCGAGTTGCGCACGGCAGTCTCGCCGTCCGGGAGTGCCGCTACCTCGACACAGTTCCCGCTCGGGTTGCCCCACCTGCTCTTTCGCCAGGTAACCCGCAGTTGATCGGCTGGCATTCCGTTGCTGGCGGGCATCGTTTTTTGTCTCCTTGGTAACTTTAGGAACACGCGACACATCGGGCGGAACGCAGGTTACCAGCCTGCCTGCACCGTGCACCTGCACATTGCAATTGCAACGTGCAGGTAACCAGAGGAAATATGGGCCACCGTCGATATCGGCTGCATAGCGCCAGGAAAACGGCGGCCCATTCCGAAAACGGCCTCCCTCGCTACCTACGAGCACCTCCGCCACGGCGACCCGGGCGACTTAGCGCGGAAACTATTTTTACCGCGGAAACTTTGCACTCTCAGAGCAGGGAAAGTTTCCATGTAGAAAAAAGTTTCCGCGCTAATCGCGCCTAGCGCGCCGGGGCGTGGTTGTACGGGGTGAGGATGAGGTGACCGGCGTCGACCGGGATCGTCACGCCGGTCACCTTGGCCGCCAGGTCGGAGTTGAGGTACAGCGCCGTATCCGCGATCACCTGGGGATCCATGAACGTGGTGCCCTTGAGCGCCGCGAAGTGGTAGCCGCCCTCGAGCATGTCGTCCTCGGTGCCGCCGGGATGCCCGGCGAACATGTCCCACGCACCCTGGTGATCGGTCATCGGCGTCTTGATCGCGCCGGGGCTGACCGAGTTGCACCGGATGCCGTACGGGGCCAGTTCGAGCGCGATGTTCTTCATCAGGCCGATGACACCGTGCTTAGCCGCGACGTAGTGAGCGTAGTTCAGCCCGGCTTCCCAGCCGTTGGTTGAGGAGGTGATGACGATCGACCCGCTGCCGCGCTCGATCATGTGCGGCGCCACCGCCTTGGCCGACTTCCACACGCCGGTCAGGTTGACCCCGATCATCTGGTCCCACTGGTCGTCGGTCATTTCCCAGAACGGCGCCTGGGTCCAGATGCCGGCGTTGGCGATGAGGATGTCGATCTTCCCGAACTCGGCCAGGCCGCGGGCTACCGCCTCGTCGAGTTGCCGCTGGTCGCGGACGTCGGCCTTGATCGCGAGCGCGCGCCTGTCGTAGGCCTCGACCTGCTTGACGGTTTCGTCGAGGTCGCCCTGGGTGGCCATCTTGTAAGTGACGGTGGACATCTGGCCGGCGATGTCAACGATGATCACGTCGGCGCCCTCCCGGGCGCAGGTGACCGCGTGAGCGCGGCCCTGCCCGCGTGATCCGCCGGTGATCAGGGCTGCCTTGCCGTCTAGCATTCCCATGGCTACATTGCCGCCTTTCTCTAGTTTCGCCGTTCTTTACGCTCGCTGCTCAGGCGAGCGGCCCGTTTCGCCCGCTGCTCAGCCGAGTTGGCCGCCCGCGTCCACGACGTGCGTGATGCCGGTGACGTAACGGCCAGCATCACTGACCAGGTACAAGATCGCATTCGAGATGTCTGAGGGCTCAAGGGCCGCGACCGGCAGCTTGTTGAGCGTGCGCGCGGCCACCTCGAAGTCCGCACGGGTGGGGTTGGCCAGGTCCGGGCGGAACAGCCGGTAGGTCGGCTCGTTCAGGATCATGTCCGTCGCCACCGTGGTCGGGTGCACCGTGTTGACCCGGATGCTATGCGGGGCGAGTTCCTTCGCGAGGACCTTCATGAAGCCGACGAGGCCCGCCTTGGCCGCCGTGTAGTGGGCCGTGTTGGGGTTGGCGTAGATCGCGGCGAGAGAGCTGGTGATCACCACGGATCCGCCCCTGCCCCCGGCGATGACGTGCGGGACCGCGGCGCGGATTGTCTTCCACTGGCCGGTCAGGTTGATCTCGATCATCTCGTCCCACACCTCCTCGTCCATCTCCAGGGTGGGCGCCGGGGTGGAGATGCCCGCGTTCGCCAGCACGATGTCCAGCCGCCCGAGCTGCGCCACGCCCTCGTTCACCGCAGCGGTGAGCGCGCCGAGGTCGCGGATGTCGGTCTGCGACGCGATGATCCTCCGGTCAAGCGCCTCCACCTGGCTGACCGTCTCGGCCAGGTCCTCCGGGGTCGCCATCGGGTAGGGCACGGTCGGCGCCTGCTTGCAGATGTCCACCGCGATGATGTCCGCGCCCTCCCTGGCGAGGGTAAGCGCGTGACTGCGGCCCTGGCCGCGCGCGGCGCCCGTAATGAAGGCGACCTTGCCGTCAAGTAGTCCCATAACCTGCTCTCCCTCAGTCGGTATTCAGCCATCCGGGCAGGCACTGCGTCAGCGCCTGGACCAGGTCTTCCGGCGACAGGGCGGACTGCCCGTCGCCCAGCCAGGCGCCGATCACGCCCAGCACTCCCCCGGCGAGAAAACGGGCCGTCACCCGCACGTCCGTACCAGGCGGCCGGCCCTCGATGCGCTCGAGGGACGCCACCGTCCGCTCGGCGAAGGCCTCGGCGACCGCGTGCTTCAAGCGCGGCGCGGCGCCGGGCCCGAGCACGCGCGCGTAGGAATCCCGTCGTTCCCCGACGAACCAGACGATGTCCCGCAGCGCTCGCCTGCTCGCTTCCGCCGCGGGCACGCTGTGCTCGGCGCGCATGACGATGTCAGCGTCTCCCACCACGTCGAGCAGGTCGCTCAGCGCGTGGATCGCCAGGTCTTCCGGCGATGCGAAGTGGCTGTAGAACGAGGTGCGGTTGACGCCGGCCGCCC
>JAWWPV010000965.1:0-4192 GCA_033854775.1 Trebonia sp. | reverse complement strand
GGCTCGGGGACCTCGCTCTCGTGGGCGACGAACACCCAGCCCTCGCGGAAGATGCGGCGCGTCTCCAGGTCGTACACCTGGGGGTCGGTGTACACGAGGCCGCGGACGCGGTCCGGCCGCACCAGCGACTGGACGTCGCCAGGGCGCAGCCCCGCGGCGTTCTCGGCCGGCGGGCCGGCCTGGTCGGTGACCGTCATGGCATTGCTCTCCTGTCAGTAACTTCCGGCCGGCGATGCGGCCAGGGGAAGCCGCGCCGCCGGCAGCGTGACGGCGCCTACCGTGCGGAAGGCGATCTCGACGGGCGCGCCGATGTCCGGGGCCTGCCCGGACGGCGTGGCGGTGGTGAGGACGAGGCGGTGCCCGCTGTCCAGCTCGACATCGATGACGGGGTAGGGCCTCGTCGCGACGATGAGGCCGGGCTCGCGCCGGTGCACGAGTGTCGCCGCGTGGACGGTACCTGCCAGCGGCACGTCGCGCCACTCGCGGCCGGAGGTGCCGATCTCGGCGCTCGCGCCGCACGCGTCGCACACGTACTGCTCAAGCTCAAGGGGCGTGCCGCAGGCGGCGCAGAACGGCAGGGCGAGTGCGCCCCTGTCGGCCGCCGCATAGAGGGGGGCCAGCACCGGGTCGGCCGTGCTTGGTGCCAGCTCCGGGGCGACGAGCCAGTCCGCGGCGCCGGGCTGTGTTCCTTGAGGCAGTGTTCCTTGGGGCGAGGTTCCCCGGGGGGCTGTCATGCGGCCTCCCGCGCGAGGACAAGGGCCGCGTGGTGGTCGATCCGGCCGCCGATGCCGGTGACGAGCGCCGTCCTGGCCGCCGTCACCTGGCGGTCGCCGCCGTCGCCGCGGAGCTGGATGACCGCCTCGGCCAGGGGGGTCATGCCCTGGAGGTAGAAGCCGGACAGCTGGCCGCCGCCGGTGTTGACCGGCAGCTCGCCGCCGGGGGCGATGCCGCCGCCGCGGACGAACTTGCCCGCCTGGCCGCTCTCGCAGAAGCCGTACTCCTCGAGCAGGCAGAGCGTCACGATCGAGAACGGGTCGTAAAGCTCGACCACGTCGAGGCCGGCCCGGCTGGTTCCCGCCATGGCGAGCGCGTCGTCAACCGCCTGGCCGCCGCCGCCGAACCACGACTCGGCGCCCGCCCGCCGCCTGCGCATCGGGTGCACCGCGCCCATGCCGGGGATCGTGATCGCGGGCTTCGCCGACCCGGCCTGGCCGGCCGGCCGGGCCGAGCTCACGATGACCGCGACGGCACCGTTCACCGGCCGCGCGCAGTCGGGGACGCGCAGCGGGGTGGAGATCATCCGGCTCGCGTAGTACCCGTCTTCGTCGAGCGGCTTGCGGTTGACCGCCTGCTCGCTGCCGGCGGCCCAGGCCCGCGCCGCCAGCGCGACCGCGCACAGGTCGGCCTCGGTGCCGCCGCTGACGTGCAGGTACCGGGAGGCGAGCAGTGCGAACGTCGGCACGGAACCGAGCACGCCGCTGGCCCGCTCAAGGCCGCGCACGCCGGAGTTGCCGCCGCTACGGGCGTAGAGCGTTCCTGCGGACCCGCCGCCGACCGGGGCGTCGGCGAACACGCAGATGACGGTCCGCGCCATGCCGGCCCTGATGGCGAGCACCGCGCGGGTGACCATCGCGACCGCGGTCGCGCCCTTGATCTCCAGGTGCTCAAGCAGCCGCAGGTCGCCGAATCCCGCGCGGCGGGCGAGCGCGACGCTCAGCCGGTCCTCGCGGACGCCCTGGCTTGAGCCGACGAGCATGCCATCCACGTCGGCCCTGGTGAGCCCAGCGTCAGCGAGCGCCGCGCCGACGGCAGCGGCGGCAAGCGCGAAGCTGTCTGGTCCGGCGGTGACCGACATGGGCGTCATTCCCAGGCCGACGATCGCGGGCGCCAGGCTCATCCGGCTTCGTCCCCATCCGGCGGCCCGGCCTCGGCCCGGTGCGCGCCGGGCTCGCCGTCGGTCCGGTAGAGCCCGACCTTCAGCCACCCGGCCCGGTCCTCGCTCGTCGCCAGGCACAGGCTCGCCAGCTCGATCGCCGACAGCAGGATGTCGTCGCCTGTCTCGTTGTCCCGCACGTGCAGTCGCGGGCTGTGGCCCGCGGTGTCCAGGCTGACGGTCACGGAGGCGAACTCGTTCTCGACGACAGTGAGCCGGACGCGGTCGGCACGAGGCTGGCTGACAGTGTGTGCCCCGCCGGATGCTCCGCCGTTAGAGTTCATCATGTGCTCAACGCTCACCTGCCTCCTAGAATCTGACACCGTGACACCCTTTCAGGGCAGCAAGTCAATATCCTATATTCTACTTACCAAGTTCTCCATGGGAAGGGTGACTACCCCTTGAACGACGCCGGGACCGAGTACCGCAGCCTGTGGACGTGGCTGCGCGAGGTTGAGTTCTGCCAGCGGTGGGTCGACGTGAACGGGGTGAGTACCCGGATCGCCGAGGCGGGCAGCAAGGACAGCCCCGCCGTGGTCCTGCTGCACGGCACCGGCGGCCACTGGGAGGTCTACGCGCCCACCATCGGGCCGCTGAGCGAGGACTTCCACTGCATCGCGGTCGACATGGTGGGCAACGGGTTCTCTGACCGGCCCGACTACGACTACGAGATCGCGGTCTACGTCAGCCACATCGCCGGCCTGCTCGACGTGCTCGGCATCCAGCGGGCGTCGTTCATCGGGATGTCGCTCGGCGCCTGGGTGGCCGCCAGGTTCGCGCTCGACCACCCGGACCGCACCGACAAGCTGATCCTCCAGTCGCCAGCCGGCCTGATCGCCACCGCCTCGAACATGGCGCGGATCAGGGCCGAGCGCACCGCGGCCGTGGAGAACCCGACGTGGGAGTCGATCAAGGCCATGTTCGACCACCTGATCGCCGACGAGCAGAACCGGATCCCCGACATCATCGCGCTGCGCCAGGCGATCTACCGGATGCCGGCGACCAGGGACGCGATCGATCACGTGCTGATCCTGCAGGACCCGGAGGCCCGCGAGCGCAACCTCATCAAGGAGGAGCAGTGGGCCGCCATTCAGGCACCCACCCTGGTCGTGGCGTCTGGCAAGGACCACAGTGAGTACATGAACACCGCGCAGCAGGTCGCGCGGCTGATCCCGAACTCCGAGGTGGTTGAAATGGCCCAGGTCAGGCACTGGCCCGCTTTCGAGGAACCAGACATCTTCAACGCCGCCGCGCTTCGCTTCCTGCGGGGCTGACGTGCTTGACGACCCCGTGCTTAGCGAAGAGGCGGTCGCCGACGCGGCGCGGCGGCTGCTCGCGGCCGAGCGCGATCACCAGCCGATCAGGCAGCTGTCACTGCAGTACCCGGAGATGACCATCGAGGACGCCTACCGGGTGCAGCGGGCGCTGACCGCGGCGAAGCTCGCCCAGGGCAGGACCGTGAAGGCCCGCAAGATCGGGCTCACCTCGCGCGCCATGCAGCAGTCGGTGTCGATCACCGAGCCGGACTACGGCGTGATCTTCGACGACATGTTCTTCGAGGACGGCGGCGTGGTGCCGTTCGCGCGGTTCATCAGGCCCCGGGTGGAGGTCGAGCTCGCGTTCATCCTCGACCAGCCGCTGAAAGGGCCGGGGGTGACCACCCTCGACGTGCTCGACGCGACCCGGTGGGTCACGCCGGCGCTTGAGATCCTTGACGCGCGGATCCAGATGAGCGACCAGGAGACCGGCCACCTGCGCACGATCGTCGACACGATCTCCGACAACGCGGCCGACGCGGGGATCGTGGTCGGCGGCCGCGCGGTCCGCCCCGACACGATCGACCTGCGCCGGGTCGGCGCCGCGCTCTACGTCAACGAGGCGATCGAGGAGACGGGCCTGGCGGCCGGCGTCCTCGGCCACCCCGCCAACGGGGTCGCCTGGCTAGCGAACAAGCTCGCCCCGTACGACGAGCACCTGCCGCCCGGCCAGGTCATCCTCGCCGGGTCGTTCACCCGGCCGGTCTTCGTCGGCGAGGGCGACACGGTGCACGCCGACTTCGGCGACCTCGGGGCGGTGACATGCCGGTTCCGCTGAGCCAGACCGCCGCGCGCTGGCGGGGCGCACTGGCCGGCGAGCGGCCAGTCACCGGCATGTGGGTCGCGTCGGGCAGCCCGGTCGTCGCGGAGATCTGCGCGGGCTCAGGCGTGGACTGGCTGCTCATCGACAGCGAGCACGCGCCGAACGACCTGCGCTCGATCC